>JBAVOA010000061.1:0-3600 GCA_049691635.1 Aestuariivirga sp.
CATCCGGACTGGGCGAAGGACTTTGAAACCAGTTGGGAGCCCGGTGAAGCGGGCGCAAGGAAATGCCTCGCCAGATTTATCGACGAAGGCCTGGCGGACTATGCCGAAGGCCGTGACCGGCCCGACAAGGCATTCACCTCGCGTCTTTCCCCTCACCTTCACTGGGGTGAGGTCAGCCCGGCCCAATGCTGGGTGGCGGCGCGCGGCGCCATGGCCCAGGCGCACGGTAAACGGGATGCCGCTGGCGAAAAATTCCTGAAGGAAATCCTCTGGCGTGAGTTCTCCTATTCCATCCTGCACCACTGGCCGACCTTGCCGGAAGCTCCTTTCCGAGGGGAATTTGCCGCCTTCCCCTGGCGCGATGACGATGAAGCATTGAAGAAATGGCAACGGGGCATGACCGGCTATCCCATCGTTGATGCCGGCATGCGCGAGCTTTGGGCCACCGGCACGATGCATAACCGGGTGCGCATGATCGCCGCCTCCTTTCTGACCAAGGACCTGCTGCTGTCTTGGACCGAAGGGGCCAAATGGTTCTGGGATACGCTGGTGGATGCCGATATCGCCAGCAATTCCGCAAGCTGGCAGTGGGTGGCGGGTTGTGGAGCCGATGCAGCGCCCTATTTCCGCATCTTCAATCCCGTGCTGCAGGGCGAAAAATTTGATCCCGAGGGTGCTTATGTTCGGAAATGGCTGCCGGAACTTAGCAACCTGCCGTCAAATCTCATCCATCGCCCCTGGGAAGCCCCGTCCGGCCTCACGGGCAATTACCCTGCCCCCATGATTGACCATGGCTTTGCCCGCAGCCGCGCCCTAGACTCCTTGAAGAAGGTCAAAGCCGCATCCGCTTGAAGCGGGCCTGAAGGAAACTCTGGAAGAGCCGCGATGCGGCGGAGGCAGTGCGTTGTGGTGGTGTTGCAAGCACGAGGTTGGCGGGTTTTGGTTCGAAACCATCAAGCAGCTGCACCAACTCGTTCCGTTCAATATCGTCGCGCACCAGAAAATGCGGGAGGAGGGCGATGCCCTGACCCGCCAAACACAGGGTTTTCAAGGCCTCAAGCCGGTTCGAACAAAACTGCATTTTTGGCTTTTCACTGAAATCACCGCGCAGATTCCAGTTTTCCTGGCCTGCCAGATAAAGGGCGAGATGCCCGGCGAGATCGGCAGGCCCATGGGGCCTGCCATGGCGGGCGACGTAGGCAGGCGAACAGAAGAGCCCCACTTCGATCAGCGCCAGAACCTTTGAAGACGGGGTAGCCTCGGTGGTGTCCTCCATCCACAGGGCCAGATCGTAATCCTCTTCCTGAAGGTCAATTGCCCGGTCCACGAGGTCAAGTCGGATGAAGATTTGGGGTTGCGCCGCCATGAAATCCGCAACGGCGGGGGCAAGGAGGGAAAGGCCAAGTGCTGTTGGCGCCGCCAGGCGGAACCTTCCCGTGGCCGGAGAGTTGGGATGCTTGAGTGATCTGTTGGTCTCCTCAAGCTCCGTGAGAAGGCTTCGGACCCGCGTGAGATAGAGCAAACCCGCTTCGGTGAGTTCCACGCGCCGGGTTGATCGTTTGAGCAGACGGATGCCAAGTTCGGCCTCAAGGGCCGCGATCTGGCGGCTGGCGACCGAATTCGAAAGCCCAAGCTGCGCACTGGCGGTCGAGAAGCTTCCCGCATCGGCGATGGCAACAAACAGGCGGAGCGCGGAAAACTGTTCCATATGGCTTTATTGTTGCAATTATAGCAAAAATAAAGAGTAAAAATATAAATTATTGCGAAAATAGGGATAATAATGAAGATTATTGGGATAAGTGGCTCCTTACGGAAGGCCTCCTACAATTCGGCGCTCCTCCGGGCTCTCGTGTCGTTGCAGCCCCCGGACCTGGAAATTGAGATCGTCCGGTTGCATGGCATTCCCGTCTATGACGGTGACGATGAGAAGCAGACGGGCAAGCCTTCGGCCATCCTTGAGCTTGACCAGAAAATCCGCGCCAGCGACGGGGTGGTCATTGTCACTCCGGAATATAATTTCTCCATCCCCGGTGGTTTGAAGAATGCCCTGGACTGGATTTCCCGCGGCAGTTCGCCCCTGAAATGGAAACGGGTGGGTATCATGGGGGCCTCAGATGGTCCCATCGGCACGGCGCGGTCCCAGTATCACCTGCGCCAGACCTTGCAGGCCCATGAAGCGATCGTCATGCCAAGGCCCGAAATCTTTGTGGGCAATGCCAGCAAGAAATTCGACCCGGAAGGCAGACTAACCGACGACGACAGCGCCGAGCGCCTGAAAAAATGGCTCAAGGCCTTTGCCGATTGGGTGGAGAAAAAGCCTTAAACCAACACGCTGGAAGCAGCCGTGCGCAGCGCCCTGATACTAGCGGCGTAATCCGCACCCTTGAAGATCGCCGAGCCGGCAACCAGCACATTGGCCCCGGCTTTGACAACGAGAGGAGCGGTCTCAACCGTGATGCCGCCATCCACTTCGATATCGATAGCGCGCCCCTCGATCATGCTCCTGACCTCGGAAATCTTCGGCAGCATGGCCTTGATGAAGGCCTGGCCGCCAAAGCCAGGATTGACGGTCATGATGAGTACCAGGTCGACACGGTCAAGCACATGGGCAATCCAAGACAAAGGCGTGGCCGGATTGAGCGATACGCCGGCCCGCTTGCCCAATGCCCGGATGGTTTGCAGGGAGCGGTCCAGATGGGGGCCCGCCTCCGCGTGAACCGTAATGATGTCGGCCCCCGCCTTGGCGAATTGTTCCAGATAGGGGTCCGCCGGTGCAATCATCAGATGCACGTCGAAGAGCCGCTTGGTGACGGGCCGGATGCTGGCCATGACGGGTGCTCCGAAGGTGATGTTGGGCACGAAATGCCCGTCCATCACATCAACATGCACCCACTCGGCCCCGCCCTGATCGATGGCCCGCACCTCGTCGCCCAGCTTGGAAAAATCCGCAGCCAGGATTGAGGGCGATATGATCAGGGGCCGGGCCATGACCCTAGAGCAGCTTGCCCATGGCAACGGCCGTATCGCTCATCCGGTTGGAGAAGCCCCACTCATTGTCATACCAGGTGAGGATGCGCACCAGCGTTCCCTCGATCACCTTGGTCTGGTCCATGTGGAAGGTCGATGAATTGGGGTTGTGGTTGAAGTCGATGGAGACATTGGGATCAAGCGTATAGCCCAGGATGCCCTTGAGCTTGCCGTCTGCTGCCGCCTTGATGGCCGCGTTGATTTCTTCGATGGTCGTTGCGCGCTTCGGGACAAATTTGAAATCGACAACCGAGACATTGGGCGTCGGCACGCGGATCGAGGTGCCGTCGAGGCGGCCCTTGAGCTCCGGAATGACGAGGCCGATGGCCTTGGCCGCACCGGTGGAGGTGGGGATCATCGACAGGGCGGCGGCGCGGGCCCGGTACAGGTCCTTGTGCATCGTATCAAGGGTCGGCTGGTCGCCCGTGTAGGCGTGGATCGTGGTCATGAAACCCTTGTCGATGCCGACAGCATCATTCAACACCATGGCAACCGGGGCCAGACAGTTTGTCGTACACGAGGCATTCGAAACGATGATGTGGTCCTTGGTCAGCTTGCTGTGGTTCACGCCAT
>JBAVOA010000062.1:0-5835 GCA_049691635.1 Aestuariivirga sp.
GCGCCTAACCTTTGCTGGTCTGCAAATTTGCACCCTTTGAGCATTTTGATCTGCTTCACCCGGAACTGGAGATGAATGAACGATGCTGCGGTTAATTGGAATTAACGACAAGCACCGCCTCTCCACATGGAATGACGCCCAGCCGATCAGCGCCGAAATCTTCGGTCCCGAGCGTTCAAAGCAGCATGCGCGCAGCTTGGCAGAAACGCAGACCGTCACTGATCATCCGGTGCGGGTTTACTCCATTATCGACAGGCTGAATAACAATTCCGCAGCCCTCCTTCTCGCCTACCGGGAAATCTGCGCCGCAGTTGCCGCAGGCAAGACTGTTACACCCGCGGCTGAATGGCTGATCGACAACTATCACCTTGTCGAGGAGCAGATAAGACAGACCCGGGCTGATCTTCCGCCCGGATTCTACCGCCAGTTGCCTAAACTCGCGGAAGGGCCGCTGGCCGGGCATCCGCGGATTTTCGGGCTGGTCTGGGCCTATGTGGCCCACACCGACAGCCGCTTTGATTCCGCATCGCTTGCCGACTTCGTCAATGAATACCAGCAGGTGCAACCTCTCACCATCGGCGAGCTGTGGGCGGTGGCAATCAGCCTGCGCCTGATCCTGATTGAAAACTTGCGGCGCATATCACAGCGCATCATGGAAGCCCGGCGTGGCCGGGAGGCCGCCGACAAGCTGGCCGACCAGGTGCTCGATCTAGGCGACAGGAAAATAGATGACGAACAGCTTTTCAGGCAATTTGAGGACCTCGTCGTTTCAAAATCCTTCGCTGTTCAATTGATCCAGCGATTGCGCGACCATGATGCCTTTGCGGCACGTACCCTCGACTGGCTGAAGGTCAAGACTGACAAGCTCGGCTATTCCTTCGAAGCCGTGGTCAATGATGAACACCATCGGCAGGCCACCGCCAATGTCACCGTGCGCAACATCGTCACCAGCATCCGTCTTATTTCCGATGTGAATTGGGAAGTGTGGTTTGACAGTGTCAGTCTCGTGGACAAACTACTGCGCACCCATCCGAACTACGGCGAAATGGATTTTCCAAGCCGCACCATCTACCGCACGGCGATTGAAGAACTGTCGCGCGGATCCGATTTTGGCGAGTTGCACATCGCGCAACGCGCCATTGACCATGCCACGCAGGTGGAAACAAGCGGCTGGAGCGCCGCTAATGACCCAGGCTACCACCTCATCGGACCGGGTCGCGCTAGGTTTGAGTCCGGCCTCAACTTCAAGCCCCCGCTTCTGCGTCGCATGAGGATGGCTCTCAGGTCCAGCGGGTTAGCAGGCTATCTCGGGAGCATTGCCACGCTGACTGCCGCCATTTTGCTTGCAGTCATCTTTCCCATGCTGCAAGCCGACGTGTCTTCCGGACCATTGATTGTTCTGGTACTGCTTGCGCTTTTGCCTGCGTCCGAAGTTGCCTTGGCGATCGTAAACTTCGCCGTGACACACCTTATGGACGCGGCGGTTATTCCGGGCCTGGCATTGCGCGAAGGCGTGCCAGCCCAGTTCCGGACACTAGTTGTTGTGCCCTCGCTTCTCACCTCGCGTGATGATATCGAAGAGTTGATTGACCGGCTTGAGGTTCACTTCCTGTCAAACGCCGACGGCGAGTTGCATTTTGCCCTCGTGACCGACTGGACCGACAGCGCCACGGAGACTGCACCGAACGACAAGGCATTGCTGGACACGGCATTGGAAGGGATTTCACGTCTCAATCTGCGCCATGGCACGGATCGTTTCCTGCTGTTGCACCGCTCGCGGAAATGGAACCCGCAACAGAACAGATGGATGGGATGGGAGCGCAAGCGCGGTAAGCTCCACGAATTGAACCGCTTGTTGCGCGGTGCGGCTGACACATCCTTTGTTGCCACTGGAGGCGAGCTTCCAGACACTGTCCGCTTTGTCCTGACGCTGGATGCCGATACGAAACTTCCACGCGACGCCGCCCGCCGGCTGGTGGGCAAAATGGCTCATGCCCTCAACCGGCCGACGTTCGACCCCAAATCGGGCCGGGTGACCGAGGGCTATGGCGTAATGCAACCGCGCGTTACGCCCTCACTGCCGGTGGGGCATTACGGCTCGCTCTTTCAGCGGGTTTTCTCATCGGCTCGCGGCATTGACCCTTACGTGTTTGCCGTATCGGATGTGTACCAGGATCTGTTCGGCGAAGGCTCCTTCGCCGGCAAGGGCATCTATGACATTGACAGCTTTGAAGCCGCGCTGGCGGGCAAGGTTCCTGAAAACACGATGCTCAGCCATGATCTCTTCGAGGGCATCTTCGCCCGCGCGGCCCTAGTCACGGATATTGAAGTCGTCGAGGAATATCCCGAACGCTACGGCGTTGCGGCAGCGCGGCAACATCGCTGGGTGCGCGGCGATTGGCAGTTGCTGCCGTGGCTGCTTGGCCGGCAATCTACCGGACCTGCTGTGTCCAAGGGAGGCATACCGGCGCTTGGCATCTGGAAAATGCTCGACAATCTCAGGCGCTCCCTGACACCCATAGCAACATTGGGCGGACTTTTCCTCGGCTGGAGCCTGTTGCCAGGCGGGCTTGCATTGGCATGGACTGGATTCTTCGTTTTCGTTGGCATTTTCCCATCCCTGCTTCCCGCAATTTCCGGAGCGATCCCAAGGCGATTGCCCCTTACGGTGGCAAGCCGGGTCAAAGCCTCCCTGAACGACATTGCCCACGCCCTGCTCTTCGGCGCCGCCAACCTGGTATTTCTCGGGCACCAGGCCAGCCTCATGGTCGATGCCATCGGCCGCACGCTCTACAGGCTTACCGTAAGCCGCAAAAATCTCCTCGAATGGACAACCGCCGCGCAAGCCGAAGCCAGCCACACGCCAAGCATCATCGGAAACTACCGCCTGATGGCCGTCAGCGTGGCTTTCGGCCTCTTTGCAGCTGTTATCGCAATTTACCGTGCCGACAGCATCGGAATGGTGACGCTCCCCTTCGCCCTGTCATGGCTTGCGGCTCCTGCCGCAGCGTTCTGGATGAGCCGCTCGTCAAAGCTGGAAGATGAGCTGGAATCATCGCCCGGCGACCGGAAAATCCTGCGGATGGTGGCGCGACGGACGTGGCGGTTTTTCGAAACCTTCGTCGCACCCGCCGACAGCATGCTGCCTCCGGACAATTTCCAGGAAGACCCCAAACCCCTGGTGGCCCATCGCACATCGCCAACCAATATCGGACTTTACCTGTTGTCGGTGGCCAGCGCGCGGGAATTTGGCTGGGCCGGGGTAAGCGATTCCGTGGGGAAAATCGAGGCCACCCTCGCCACCGTCAAACGCATGGAAAAATACCGTGGCCATCTCTACAACTGGTACGATACGACAAGCCTGCAGCCCTTGGAGCCGAAATATGTTTCAACCGTTGACAGCGGCAATCTCGCCGGCCATTTGATTGCGCTCTCGAATGTCTGCTCCGCCTGGATCATTCAGCCTGCCGACGTGGGTGCAAACCTTGACGGGATCGAAGACATCCTCGATGTTCTCATGGAAGATCTTCAGGCAATTCCCAATGACCGCCAGCTCCTGAAGCCAGCCCGCAAACATCTTGAATCGCAAGTCGCGGGACTCCGGCGCGCAATCGGCAAGGCCCGCGAGACGCCGGAATATTTTTCCGTGCGCCTGATCGAATTCGCCGTCCAGGCCGCCGATATTCATATGACAACCACCACTATCGCAAGCCAGCTGGAAACGGCAGCCGGAATGCAGCTTCTGTCCTGGTCAAACGTCCTGCGCGACACGGTGGAAAGTCACTTCAAGGATGTCTCGGCGGGACTGGAAGGTTCGGTTGCCCTGAAACGTCGGTTGGAGATTCTCACCGTTGACATCCGTGAGCTGGCCCTCGGAATGGACTTCGGATTTCTCCTGGAACCGCAGCGCCTCCTCCTGTCAATCGGCTACCGGGTGACCGAGGCCGCGCGTGATGAGAGTTGCTACGACATGCTGGCTTCCGAGGCCCGCCTTGCAAGTTTCCTCGCCATAGCAAAGGGCGACTTGCGCACCCGCCACTGGTTCCGGCTCGGACGCACCGTCACAGCCGTGAAGGGCGGCGCAGCGCTTGTGTCCTGGTCAGGTTCGATGTTTGAATATCTCATGCCGTCGCTGGTAATGCGCGCGCCCAGCGCCGGCCTGCTTGATCAAACAACGCGGCTTGTGGTCCAGCGCCAGATTGACTACGCCAGCGCGCTTGGCATTCCGTGGGGCATTTCCGAATCTGCTTTCACGGCCCGCGATATCGAGTTCACCTATCAATACTCGAATTTCGGTGTCCCCGGACTTGGCCTGAAACGCGGCCTTTCCGACAACACGGTCATAGCCCCCTATGCCACGGGTTTGGCAGCCATGGTTGCGCCCCGTTCTGCCGCAAAGAATTATGAAAGACTGGCGCGCGAAGGCGCCCGTGGAGACTTCGGATTCTACGAAGCCCTGGATTATACCCCGGCGCGGCTGCGCAAGGGCGAGACCGTGGCAATCGTGCGGGCTTATTTTGCCCACCATCAGGGGATGACCATCGTGGCCATTCTAAACGCTGTGAAGAATGGCGAAATGCGCGAAAAATTCCATGCCGAACCTATGGTTCGGGCGTCGGAATTGCTGTTGCAGGAGCGGGCGCCCCGCAATGTCCCGATCACCCATGCAAGGGCAGAGGCCTCTGGCCCCGGTGTCGCAGCGCTTGATGTTGTGACTCCAACGGCGCGAATGTTCAGTGCTCCCAGTCCCGGCTCGCCCGCGACCCATTTGCTGTCGAACGGCCAGTACAGCACCATGCTGACAACCGCAGGTGCGGGATACAGCACCTGGAATGGGCAAGCCCTGACGCGCTGGCGCGAAGACGGCGTCTGCGATGATTGGGGATTCTTCATGTTCCTGCGCGATGTGAAGAGCGGCAAAGTATGGTCGGCAGGGCATATGCCCATCGCTGCTGCTGCGGACAGCTATGCCGCCTCATTCACCGAGGACAGGGCGGAGATCATCCGCCGCGATGGGAATTTCACCACCACTCTCGAATGCGTTGTTTCTTCCGAGGACAATGCCGAAGCAAGGCGCGTGACCATTGCCAATACGGGCCTGACCGCACGGGAGGTGGAATTCACCACCTATGCAGAGCTGGCGTTGGCGCAAGCTGCATCCGACACGGCACACCCTGCATTTTCAAAGATGTTTGTGAAAACCGAATTCGTGGACGATCTCGCAACCCTTCTCGCCACACGGCGCAGAAGGTCGCCGAGCGATCCTGAGATCTGGCTTGCCCAGTTCATGCTGGTGCAGGGTTCTGCCGTCGGCGCCCTTGAGTATGAGACGGACCGCTCCCGTTTCATTGGCATCAGCAACACCACGCGCATGCCCGCCGCCATGAAAAGCAAGGAGCCGCTATCGAATACGGCGGGCGCAGTTCTTGACCCCGTATTCGCCCTGCGCCAGCGCCTGCGCATACCCGCGGGCCGGCAGGTCAGGTGCACGGTGTGGACCGTGGTGGCTGACTCCCGCGAGGCCGTTCTCGATCTCGTCGACCGGCATCGCCAGGCCGCCGCCTATGACCGCGCACTCATGCTGGCGTGGACCCAGGCGCAAATTCAATTGCGCCATCTCTCCATCGGCACCGAAGAGGCCCACCTCTACCAGACCCTAGCGGGCCATCTCATCTATGCGAATGCGGCGCTGCGTGCGCCGGCCAAGACCCTTTTGCAGGACATGGGCGCGCAATCGGCACTCTGGCCACAGGGAATTTCCGGAGACCGGCCAATTCTGCTGGTCCGCATCGACGAGACAGAAGACATCGAGATCGTGCGCCAGCACTTGCATGC
>JBAVOA010000063.1:0-6865 GCA_049691635.1 Aestuariivirga sp.
TTCTTGATCAGCCATTTCCACGGCTTGATGTCAACCGACGCAAAAAGCCCGGCGAGCGCGTAAGGGTCGCGTGACGCAATCGCGGAAATTTCCGCCCTGTCCTTTGCATCGATAATGACCAGGCTGCCAGTGGGCTTCCCCGCGTCATCGGTGAAAGGGCCGGCGGCTTTCAAACTGCTCCCCAGACCATCCAGAAACTTGAGGTGATCCGGCCGCGATTTCTGGCGCAATTCAAGGCTGTTTGGCTTGTCCGTGCATAGCAACGCAAAAAGCATGTCTTCTCCCTATCTGATTTCTTCCCGAACCGGCCGCGCCAGCAATCTGGCAATTTCCCCAGCCGGTTCCGCACCTTGGTCAACAATTGCCGAAACCGCCGCCACTATGGGCATGTCTACTTCATGCTTCATGGCAAGGTCATGGGCAACCCTGGCTGTATATGCACCCTCGACTACGCCCCGCGAAGCGGCAAGTGCCGCGTTAACGGAAAACCCTTGCCCAATCGCGAGGCCGAAAGAATAGTTGCGCGACTGACGGCTGGAACAGGTGAGCAGCAGATCACCGAGGCCCGCAAGTCCGGTGAGCGTTTCAGGCCTCGCCCCCAGCTTCTTGCCAAAGCGCATCAATTCGGCAAAGCCCCGCGTAGTGAGCGCCGCCCGCGCGCTGTCGCCAAGGCCCCGTCCATCTGAAATGCCGCAGGCTATGGCCAGGACATTTTTCAAGGCACCGCCGATTTCAACGCCCATGACGTCATCGGAGCCATAGATCCGGAACATCGGCAAGGTCAGCGCTTGCGCCCATTCGCCGGCTTCCGCCAGAGTAGGCGCCGCGAGCGTGACGGCCGTGGGCAAGCCCTTCATGACGTCAACCGCAAAACTCGGGCCCGACAGCACAAGCCCATGCGCTCCCGGCACAATCTCCGCGACCAGCTCGTTCATGAATTTGCCGGTTTGCTGTTCAATGCCCTTGGCGCTGA
Organism: Aestuariivirga sp.; assembly: GCA_049691635.1. Lineage (GTDB taxonomy): Bacteria > Pseudomonadota > Alphaproteobacteria > Rhizobiales > Aestuariivirgaceae > Aestuariivirga. The sequence goes on from JBAVOA010000063.1 coordinate 974, forward strand.
TGATCAATGGCACTGCCTTGGGCGGCTTGATACAGTCCAGCACTCCCCGCACGGCCTGCGCGGGCACCGCCAGAATAATGGCATCATAGCTTGCAAATTCAAGCGTCTCGGACTGCTGCCTGGACCACATGCCGACCTCATGGCCTGCGGCCCTTGCGACATGGGCCAGCGCTTGCCCCCAGGCGCCACTTCCTGCAACCGCGATGCGCCGCTTCATACCTTCGCTCCCAATTTTCCGGAGCCATAGATCGGTGTTGAGACTTCATCCAATGGCCAGCGGGCACGCGCCATAAAACTGAGATCGTCAACCATGCCCAGGGCCAGCCGTTCGGCACCTGCCCAGGCAATCATCGCCGCATTGTCCGTGCAAAGGCTGGCCGGCGGAACAATGAGTTTGAAGCCGGATTCACGGGTTGCATGAGCCAGAACATTTTTCAAAGTCGCATTTGCCGCAACACCACCAGCGACAATCAGCGCAGGTTCCTTGATGTCAGGATAAGCTTCACGGAAAAATTCAAATGCCATTTTCAGGCGGTCCTGAAGGGTCTCGGCAACCGCAGCTTCAAAACTTGCGCAGACATCGGCAATATCCTGCTCCGACAAAAATCCCAGAGAGTGCACCTCTTCTCGCACAGCAGTCTTCAATCCGGAGAAAGAAAAATTGCAGTCCTTCCGCCCCTTGAGCGGACGCGGAAAATCAAAGCGCTGCGGATTGCCCTTGCGCCCATATTGCTCCACCAAAGGACCGCCGGGATAGCCCAGACCGAGGAGCTTCGCCGTCTTGTCGAAAGCTTCGCCCAGGGCATCATCAATAGTCGTGCCTAGCCTGCGGTAGCGGCCAACTCCTTCGACCAATTGAAACTGCGTGTGCCCGCCCGAAATCAGCAGGAGGAGGTAAGGAAACGGACAAGGTTCCAGCAACCGGGGTGTCAGTGCATGCCCTTCAAGATGATTGATGGCGAGCAAGGGCTTACCGTGGGCCATCGCGATGGCCTTGGCCGTCGTGAGCCCGATTATAACGCCACCCAGAAGCCCCGGACCCGCAGTAGCGGCCACCCCATCCAGCAGTGCATAGCTTATCCCGGCCTCTGCCATGGCCTGCGCGATCAACCGGTCCAGGTGCCGGATATGAATCCGTGCGGCAATTTCCGGCACCACGCCGCCATAGGGCGCATGGTCCTTGATCTGCGACAGCACGATATTGCTGACAATCTCCCCCCGCCCGTCGCCATGCCTGCGGACAACGGCCACGGCCGTTTCATCGCAGGATGTTTCTATGCCGAGGATATGGGTAGCGGCTGCGGCCATGGGATGGGTGACGTCTCACAATTTAATGGCTAGAACAGGCCCCGCTCTAGCATCCACCGGACGTAACTTGCAAATGCCGAAGATCAGAATTGGAACCCGGGGTTCGCCCCTTGCCCTTGCCCAGGCCCGCGAAACCCGCGAACGCCTGGTTGCCGCCCATGGGCTTGACCTCACGGATATCGAGATCGTGCCGATCACCACAACCGGTGACCGCATCAAGGATCGGCCACTCAGTGAAATTGGCGGCAAGGGGCTCTTCACCAAGGAAATTGAAGATGCCCTACTGACGGGGGAAATTCATCTCGCTGTCCATTCCATGAAGGACCTGCCCGCAATCCTTCCCGACCGCCTCACCATTGCTGCAGTCCTCCCCCGCGAGGATCCCCGCGATGCCTTCATGAGTGCCGTCGCCAATTCCCTTGCCGAACTCAGGATGGGTGCAGTCATCGGCTCGTCCTCGGTGCGCCGGACAGCCCAGGTGCTGCGATTGCGGCCCGATCTGAAGACCGTACAATTCCGCGGCAATGTGGAGACACGCCTGCGCAAATTGTCGGAAGGCGTGGCCGATGCCACTTTTCTCGCCTGTGCTGGCCTGAACCGGCTGGGTCTCGCGGACAAGATTACAGCAGCCATTCCGGTCGATGTCATGCTGCCTGCTATCGCCCAGGGCGCCATCGGCATTGAAATCCGCGAAGACGACGACGCCACACGCGGCTTGCTGGCGGCAATCAATCACGCGGAAAGCCAGTTTGCGGTCACCTGCGAACGGGCGTTTCTCAAAGCCCTTGATGGCTCCTGCCGCTCGCCCCTTGCGGGCCTTGCGACCCTGAACGGCAACACGTTGAGCTTTCGCGGCCATGCGCTGACCCCCGATGGTGTCCACTGTTTTGAGACAACCCGCGAAGGCGGAACGGGGGACGCAGGCCTGATGGGCGAAGAAGCCGGTCTGGAAGTGAAAGCCCGCGGCGGCGCGCAGATCGCATTCTGATGCGGCTTATCATCACCAGACCTGAAGATGATGCGCTTGCCTTGAAGGCAAAACTGGAAAGCCGGGGCCACACCGCCATTCTGGCGCCCCTCCTGAAAATTGTTCCCAGGGTTGACGCCTATATTCCACCCCTGGCCTATCAATTCATCTGCGCAACCAGCGCCAACGCACTAAAATATCTGCAGGTTGAAGACCGCCTGAAAACCACGCCGCTGCTCGCCGTCGGTCCACAATCCCTGTCGGCCGCACGTGAACAGGGATTCCACCATGTCGAAGCCCATGGCGGCAATGTGCACGGCCTTGCCTCCCATGCCGCCACCAATTTTGATCCCAAAAAAGGGCCGGCCCTCTATCTCTCCGGCGCGGAAACATCGGCGGATCTGCAAGCCATCCTGATGGCTGCCGGTTTTGCCGTGGAACGGGTCATACTCTACGATGCCGTCAGTCAGACACCGCAGGATATTGCGGGATCACTCAAAGGAGCGGACGGTGTCCTGCTCTATTCGCCACGCAGCGCCCGCCTTTGGAGTGAACTCATGTCGGGCGCAGGCTTGGAAACAGCGGCGATGCTTCCCATTTATTATTGCATGTCGGAAAATGTCGCGAAAGCCCTGCCCCAGACCTGGCAAAAGCGTGTCGCAAAAACGCCCGACGAAGCTGCGATGTTAGCCCTGCTTGATTGAACGCCGCGAACCCGTTAGGCCTGTGACATGACACATGAGACGCCTGAATCGCCCTTGAAACCACAGGTCATTGACCTGCAGGCCGAGGACGTCATTGTGGAGGAAGAGAACGCGCCGCCCCCGCCGCCACCTCCCGCACCACCAGTAAAATCAAGATTTCCTTTGGTCTGGTTTGCCATCGCCTTGCTCGGCGGTGCCGTGGCGGGTGGCTGGCTTTACAAAGACGTGTTGTTGTCCTACCTGCCCGGCAATGAATTGACCGCCGCCCAATCGCGCATCGATGCGCTGGAAGCCCATGGCAAGACACTCAACGAGCAGCTTGCCGCTGTTGCCGGGACAGCCGACCAGCTGAAATCCGGCATTCAAAATGCGGTCGACAAATCGTCGACAGCACAAGCAGCGGTCATCGCCCTTGAAACACGGCTCGCTGCACTGGAAGCGGCAACGAAATCCACCAGGGCCGATCTGGAAAAATTGAAATCCAGCCCCGCTGCCACCGTTGCAAACGGCACAGCAGTCGATGGCGGCGCTCTGGCAACCCTCGCTCAACGTCTGGATGTTCTCGAAAAAGATGTGGCCAGCCTCAAGACAGTCAGCGCGCCAAGCGACCAGACCGCCGTTACCGCAACGCTCTCTCAATCCCTGTCCGACCTCAAGGCCAAGATTGCCTCGGGCGCGTCCTACCGCAACGAGCTTGAGCGCATTTCGCGCATGGTGCCGGCCGCAACCGGCCTTGAGACTCTCGCCGCAAATGCCAACGAAGGCTTGCCAACCGCTGCCGGATTGGCGGCTGAATTGACAGGCCTGATCCCCCTGCTTCCCAAGCCGTCAGGTGAAGCGCCGGCCTCCGGCAATTCCTATTGGGACAGTTTCTGGGATGCCATGAAAGGCGTGATCACCATCCGCCGTATCGGTGAAACCGATTGGCCGGACCTTGCCGCAAAATGCGCAGCCCTCGCCGAAAGCGGCGACCTCGCCCAGGCCATCGAGAAAATCGACACGGCGGAAGGCACCAAGCCCGCAGCCCTTACCAACTGGCGCGACCGGGCAGCGGCCCGCATGGCCCTTGAAGCCGCCCTTGCGGAAACCTCGCAAGCCGTGCTGCGCCAGATCACCAGCCTGGGTGCCACGCCATGATCAAGCTGCTCTGGCGCTTTGGTCTGCTTGTTCTCGCAGCCCTGTTTTTCACCTGGCTGGCCGATCGTCCAGGCACTGTCACCATCCAATGGATGGGCCGCGAAATTCAGATGGCCTTCGTGATCGCCGTCGGCCTGGCTTTTCTCGCCATCGCCCTGCTCTGGTTTCTCTGGGGCTTCTTCCGGAAAATCTGGCGCAGTCCCACTGCCGCGCGCGACTACCTGCGCTTTCGCAAAAACCGCAAGGCCTACGAATCCCTTTCACGCGGCATCATCGCTGCAGGCGCCGGAGACAGCATCGCCGCCTCAAAGCACGCAGCCATCGCGGGCAATGCCCTGGCCGATGAACCTCTTGTAAATGTGCTGGCAGCCCAGGCGGCCCAGCTCAAGGGCGACCGCGCTTCAGTGAAACGCATCTTCGAAGAGATGACCAAGTCATCGGAGACGGAAGCGCTCGGCCTGCGCGGGCTTTTTGCCGAGGCCCGCCAGAATGGCGATGTCTCCGCGGCCATGACCCACGCCGAACGTGCGCTGAAACTCAATCCACGCCTGGCCTGGGCTTCATCCGCCGTTCTGCAACTGCAGTCCCTGCGCAAGGATTGGTCGGGTGCCGCAGCGACGCTTCAACAACAGGCGAAGTCCGGGCTTCTGCCAGCCGGTGAAAGCAACCAGAAGCAGGCCATCATGCTGGCGGCACAGGCCATGACAATCGAAGACAAGAATTCCACCGAGGCCCTCGCGCTGGCGCTCAAGGCCCACAAGCTTGATGCCAGCCTTGTGCCTGCGGCCCTCGTTGCCGCACGCATTTACGCCAGCCAGAATTCGCCGCGCAAGGTAACCAAGATCATTCGTGAAACCTGGGGCCACGCCCCCCACCCGGATCTGGCCGAAGTTCTGGCTCATGCGAAATCTGGCGATGGCCCGGAGCCCCGTTTCGAACGGGTGCGCGATCTCGTGAACAGCTCTTCTGAATCTATCGAAGGCGCCTATGCCCTCGCCCGCGCCGCCGTTGCCGCTCAGCGCTGGGATGTGGCCCGCAAGGCCTTGGAGCCTTTTCTGGCCGACCAGCCCCAGGCGAGGCTCTGTGCCCTCATGGCGGATATCGAAGAAGCCTCAGGCGACAAGGGACGGGCCCGGGAATGGCTTGCCCGCGCCATCCGTGCGCCCCGCGATCCCATGTGGGTCTCCGATGGGGTGGCGAGCCCACGCTGGGTGCCGGTTTCGCCCGTGTCGGGGGAAATCGTCCCCTGCCAATGGAAAACGCCTTTTGAAATGCTGGCCGAACAGAAGATCGAACGAATTGCCGGGGCCGTGCCCTCGCCTGTTGTCGAATCCGCACCCGCCAGGATTGCCCAGCCGGTCATGGCCGAGTTGCCCAGGCCGCCTGACGATCCGGGCCCGGACGACGACACCGCCTTCCGCAATAAAACTTTTGTGACGGACGGTTGAAACCGGGAACAAAACCGTCTATCCAGCCCCTGTTCGTTAAAGTTGCCGCTTTAGCTCAGTTGGTAGAGCACATCATTCGTAATGATGGGGTCAGGTGTTCGAGTCACCTAAGCGGCACCAATTTTCCTTGGGAAATCAGGCATTTTGCAAATTCCGAACTGTTTCGCTCGGACCTCGGATTGTGTCTGGGGAAACACGGGCAAATAGTGAGGCTCGAATTCCACCCGTAAGTGATTGGTAAAGTCCGTACCTCAACATAAAAAGAGGCCGGCGCATTTCTGCGACTCGAGAAGCCTACGCGCGACAACATGCGGATGATCACGCAAGT
>JBAVOA010000064.1:0-2995 GCA_049691635.1 Aestuariivirga sp.
CTTGCCATTGAGCTGGGGTGAACTGGACTTGATGTAGGCATGACGAATGCCTTTGTCTTCGACATGCCAATGGAACTTGGCCTGGAACTCGTGGCCATTGTCGGTGCGGACTTCACGGATGCGGAACGGGAACTTGGCGATGACATAGTCGATGAATGCGATGGCGCTGGCTTGATTGTGACGCTCATAGATTTTGAGGGCCCTGACGCGGGTTGCGTCGTCAATGGCGGTGTATTGGTAGCGCTTGATCGGCTTGTCGCCTATGTCCTTGAATGTCAGGAACTTGACGTCGACCTGGATCTGGTGGCCAGGAACCTGTTTCTGATACCTGATGGTGTGGACTTTGCGTAACCTGGTCCCACGTGGCAGACGGTTTACACCGTTGCGCTTGAGGATGCGATAAACGCCTGCATCTGATATTTTGATGTCATGATAGCGGGCGAGATACCAGGCGATCCGAATAGGCCAGAGATGGTAGGTCTGGCGCAGATGCAGGACTTTTTCGACGACAGCAGGCGGTGTTCTGTTAGTCGGGTTCTTGGGGATCGGCTTCCTGTTGATCAAGCCTGCCTCGCCATCCTTCTTGTAGAGTGACTTCCAGCGGTAGAAGCTGGCTCTTGCAACGCCAAAGTACCTGCAAGTCCTGGTGGCGTGGCCATACTCTTCAGCGCGCCTGAGAATGCGCAATTTGCGCTGAATATCGCGTTCTTTCTGGTTCATTGAGATCATCCTCCCGCCCAAATAGGGTCATGAAAAAAGATGTCTCGCAAGATCGTACATATCTACAAGGCGTTAGAGCCAGTCCCGTCGGAGCAGATTGAAACCGAAATTACCGTTGGTATCGCGCGCAAGAATGGAAATTTGCGGTCAGTAGCAAACCAAGCGCTTTCGATAGACGATAACGCGATGGGTGTGCGACCTGTTCCATTTCTTGATGGCAATCCGATGGTACCGGCAATCATAGTTATCGTCGTAGTAATAGGGATAGCGATAGGCAGGGTAGCCATAACCATAGGCCGGATACCCGAGACCAAAGAAAGGATATAAACCAAGGCCAATTGAAACATGGTGGTGGTGACGATGCCGATGCGCTTCGGCGCTAGAAGCCATGGCGACCATGCCAGCCGCAAGAGCTGCAGTAACGGCAAATGCAGTAAAGATTTTACGGAACATGATATAACCTCCTTCTGTCAGGTGTCAGCGGATTAACTTTCCTCAGCCCAGTAAGCTCCGGTAAAATCCTCACACCTATGTAATCCTCAGGACGGAACTGTCATTGATCTTGTGCAAAAAACGTCAAAATAGTTTGCTTGCCGAAACCGGTTGCTCTCGACGGAAGGCTGCGCATGCAATAACCTGCGTCTGGGCATGAAACGCCCGGCTGGCTGCGCGTTTGCCGCAACGGCCTGTGCTGAAAAGAAGAGGTCGCCGAGTGAAATCACGTTCATCTGTTTTGGCCCTGGGGCTGGCCTTCAATATGGCACTATGCGCCAGTGCGGCCCATGCAGTGGCAGTAGTTGAACCGCACATGAGGCTTCAAACCGATAGTTCGTATCATGCGGTCGCCCTGACGCTGGACGCCTGTGGCGGAAAGACCGACTATCGCATTCTCGATATTCTCGTCAAGGAAGCCATTCCTGCAACCGTATTCGCAACAGGCCTGTGGATACGCAACAACCCGGATGCAATGGCTCTCATGAGATCCCATCCTGAACTGTTTGAGATCGAGAATCACGGGGCCGGTCATGTTCCGGCAATTGATCAAAAAATGAGTATCTACGGGATACGGGCTGCGGGTTCTGCCGGAGCCGTGCGGGGAGAGGTTGAAGGTGGTGCCCTGGCCGTGCGGCGTGCCACCGGCATTACGCCAAGATGGTTTAGGGGAGCAACGGCCACATACACAGTGACCAGTATAGCGCTCATTCGGTCCATGAATTTTCACATTGCCGGGTTTTCCATATCAGCTGACGGCGGTGGACTGCTTGGCACGAATGCCACCATGAGACGTATGGCAGCAGCAGGCGATGGAGACATTCTTCTCGCCCACTTGAACCAGCCCAGGAGACCCGCCGGCGTGGGCGTCGTAAAGGGAATCTTGTTGCTCAAAGCCAAAGGCTACAGGTTTGTAAAACTCCTCGACGCCAGCGCAATCCAGACAGATGTGCAAAGACACACGGGTCGGGTGGTCACGCCCTGGCATAGCGTGCCGCGTTCTTGAGATAAAATTGATAAGTGATGTCAGGGCGAGTGTTTCATCGTCATCCGCCGCTCCACAATCGGCGCCTCTCGACCGGATGACCCGGATACAACAACCTTTCAAAATATCCGCTACAGAAGATCAGATAGGCCAAGGCAAGATACCAATTATGGGATAGGTTCAAAGTGCAATGCCCGATATCGAAATACTCCTCCGCCTGTCACTTGCCCTGGTATTCGGCGGCTTGATCGGCTTTGAACGGCGTTGGCGGGGCCATGTGGCGGGACCGCACACAAACTCCTTGGTCACCTTCGGGGCGGCGCTGTTTGTCGTGGCTGGCCAGGGGCTGGCGGGCGAAGGTGCGGCCCGCGTATTGGCTCAGGTTGCCACGGGCATTGGCTTTCTGGCGGGAGGCGTCATTCTCCGGGAGGGGTTTCGCGTACAGGGACTGAATACTGCGGCGACGATTTGGTGCACGGCTGCGATCGGTTGCTTCACCGGACTTGGCAACCTCCTCCTGGCGGCAGGCGCAACCCTATTGGTGGTCGCCGGAAACAGCTTCTTTCATTGGGTCGAGTACAGATTTAATTTCCCGCAGTCAGGGCCTGAAGATCACCCGGACGATCATCGGCAATAAAGAAAAATTGACTGCGGAGATCCGAGGTCAGAGACGGACTGAGTTCCGTTTGAAAGAGCGGCAAAACGTCATTTCGGCGCCTCCTCCCCATCGTTCGGAAAGCCGCTCGTTGGGCCACGCAGCGGTTGAATCAACATCTGGTCAAGCCAAAGGTCCCTTGG
>JBAVOA010000065.1:0-2825 GCA_049691635.1 Aestuariivirga sp.
ACCAAGCTATATCTGGCCTCTTTAAGACAATTGTGTGATCAGATAATTAAACCCGAATACTGCCCTTGACCCCCTCAGCCCCCGCAACTATGGTCCGCGCCAATCCGCGAAGGCTGACTCGTGGGCCCGTAGCTCAGTGGTAGAGCGTCTGACTTTTAATCAGTAGGTCGCGCGTTCGATCCGCGCCGGGCTCACCAATTACGCCGCTTTTAGAAACCTTTCCACCAGCTGGCCCCAGAACATGGGGCCTTTGACCAGAAGCTCATCGTTGAAATCATAACCAGAGTCGTGGAGCGAACGGCTCTTGCCATTGCCCAGCCCGAAATAACACGAAGGCACAACCTCCTGCATGAAGGCAAAGTCCTCGGAAAACATATAGGGGCCACGAAGGTCAACGCGCGCCGGGTCCTGCCCAAACTCGATTGCCACCTCACGCACCAGATTAGCGTGTTCCGGCGTGTTAAAGCCCGGCGGATAGCTGATGCCAGGATTGTAGGAAATTTCAGCTTCGCAGCCAAAAGATTTGGCCTGTAGCGCAACAAGGGATTCGATCCTTTTGCGGATCAAATCGCGCGTCTCCTTGGTGCAGGTCCGCACCCCGATGTTCAGGCGCGCTTCGCCGGGAATGATGGTGGCAAGACTGCCGGCGTTGAATGCGCCAACCGTGATGACCGCGGGGTCATGCGGATCGACATTGCGCGCCACGATGGATTGCAGCGCCAGAACAATTCCCGAAGCCGCCACGATGGGGTCCGCCGCCATGTGGGGCAACGCCCCATGGCCGCCTGTACCTTCGATGGTGATCTCAACGATATCGACAGCCGCGGTGATGGCGCCGGGCCGCACGGTGATCTGGCCGACCTCATCGCCCGGAATATTATGAAGCGCGAAGACAGCATCGCAGGGGAAGCGTTTGAACAACCCCTCATCGATCATCCGCTTTGCCCCGCTGATGTCTTCTTCCGCAGGCTGGAAAATAAGATGCACCGTGCCGTTAAAATTTTGCGTCTTGGCCAGGTAGCGCGCCGCACCCAGCAGCATGGTAGTATGGCCGTCATGGCCGCAGGCATGCATCTTGCCAGCGGTGCGGGAAGCGTAGGGTAAGTTGGACGTCTCATGGATGGGAAGTGCGTCCATGTCAGCGCGGATACCGATGGACCGCCGGCTGCTTCCCTTGGCAAGCGTTCCGACAACCCCGGTACCGGCAACTCCAGTTGTCACGGTAAAACCAAGCTTGCGAAGTTCCTCAGCGACCACCTTGCTTGTCCGGAATTCCTCGAAACACAGTTCCGGATGCATGTGGAGGTCATGCCGTATGGCTGCAAGCTCACCGGCGAATCCCGCTATGAGATCATGAATCATCGCTTCGTTGGTACCAGACCTTCAATATAGTTGAAAGCGCGCGTGATCAGGAAGGTAAGAACGACAAAAACAAAAGCCAGAAACAGCAAGGGTTCATAAATCAGGAATGTATCCTGCCTGATTTTTGATGTGACGCCCATCAAGTCCATGACCGGGATGGTAAAGGCGAGCGGTGTAGCCAGCAACTGCGAGATCGTTTCGCCTGCCAGTGTCGGCAGCACCTGCCGCACCGCCCGGGGAAACCAGACACGGCTCAAGACTTTCCAGGGTGACATGCCAAAGGCGCGCGCCGCTTCCAACTCCCCCTTCGGAACACCCAAAAAGGCGCCACGCATGATTTCACCCTCATAACCGGCAAAATTGAGCGTGAATGCGGTCAGCGCGTAGTAGAAAGCATCAAGCCGGATGAGCCAAAGGAAATCCTGCTTGAATGCAGGATAGGCCAAGCCGATCAACGGAAATAAGGAGCCAACGCCGTAATAGAGCAGCCACATCTGGATCAGCAACGGCGTGCCGCGGATGAAGGTGCAGTATCCCCGCGCCAAATATTTCAGCGGCCAAGGGCCCGTGACCTGAACAAGGCCCAGCGGAATCGCCAAGACAAATCCGACGACAACCGAGCCGACAAGCAGAAGCAGTGTGATATAGAGACCGTGGACGAGCAGCGGGAAATAATGAGGAAGCCAGTCCCAGACCATGTTGCCTCACGCCAATTTCGGTTGGCCCCGCCTCACACGGCGTTCGAGCCAACCGAATATCTGATTCGAAATCAGTGTGATGGAGAGGTAAATGAGGGCGGTCACGACGAAAAACATGAGATAGAGCTTGCTGACGCCTGCGGCCTGGCGCGTCGCCAGCGCCAGTTCCGTAAATCCCACGACAGCGATAAGGGCCGAAGCCTTGGTAACATTGAGCCAGAGATTGGCCAAGCCCGGTATCGCGTAAGGCAGCATGGCGGGGAGTACGACGCGTCTGAAACGCAGGAAAGGCGACATGCCATAGGCCTTTGCCGCTTCAATCTGGCCAACCGGGACCGCCTGAATGGCAGCCCGCAAGACCTCGGTGGAATAGGCTCCGTAGACAAAGCCTAGTACGAAAACCGCGGCAACAAGGCCATTGACTTCAATCGGTTGAAATCCGATCGAGATAAGCAAGCGGTTGATGCCATCAGTGCCGGCATAATAGAGAAGCAGGATCAGCACGAGATCAGGCACCGCCCGCACCAGCGTGGTGTAGCCTCCGAGTATGTTACGCAGCCACTTGCCCCCGGTGAGCTTGCCCATGGCGCCGCATAGGCCAAGGCCAATTCCCAAGGCATAGGCAAGCAGCGAAATCTGCATCGTTCGCATAAGCCCCCAGAACAGCTCATCGCCATAACCAGTTGGGCCGAATGCCAGAAGTTCAAACTTTACGAGGACAGCAAAGAACAATATTCAGGACTTCCTGTTTGGTGGCGGTCGTCC
>JBAVOA010000066.1:0-1909 GCA_049691635.1 Aestuariivirga sp.
AGTATGGATTCATTGAAACACCTTACCGCACTGTTACCAACGGCAAGGTTTCAAAGGATGTGACCTATCTCTCGGCTATTGAAGAGGGTAAGCACTACATCGCCCAGGCGAATGTGGCGCTGACCAAGGACAACAAGTTTGCCGAAGAGCTGGTCATTGCCCGCAATTACGGCGACGTGCTTTCCGTGCCTGCAGACAAGATCGACTATGTGGACGTGTCGCCGAAGCAGCTCGTTTCAGTTGCCGCGGCGCTCATCCCCTTCCTTGAGAACGACGACGCCAACAGGGCACTCATGGGTTCCAACATGCAGCGCCAGGCTGTGCCACTGGTGCGCACCAATGCACCGCTGGTCGGCACGGGTATGGAATCGGTTGTGGCCCGTGACTCGGGCGCTGCCTTTGTGGCCCGCCGCACCGGTGTTGTTGACCAGGTTGACGCCAAGCGCATTGTTATCCGTGCCACGGAAGAAACCGATCCGTCCAAGTCCGGCGTTGACATCTACACGCTGGCGAAGTTTCAGCGTTCGAACCAGAACACCTGCATCAACCAGCGTCCGCTGGTGCGTGTCGGCGATCAGGTGAAGCAGGGCGATATCATTGCCGATGGTCCGTCAACGGATCTCGGTGATCTGGCGCTTGGCCAGAACGTGCTCGTGGCCTTCATGCCATGGAACGGCTACAACTTTGAAGACTCCATCCTGCTCTCCGAGCGCATCGTGAAGGACGACGTGTTCACCTCCATCCACATCGAGGAATTCGATGTGATGGCGCGCGACACAAAGCTCGGACCGGAGGAAATCACCCGCGACATTCCAAACGTGGGCGAAGAGTCGCTGAAGAACCTGGACGAAGCCGGCATCGTTTATATCGGTGCGGAAGTGAAGCCAGGCGATATCCTGTGCGGCAAGATCACGCCGAAGGGTGAATCTCCCATGACGCCGGAAGAAAAACTTCTGCGCGCCATTTTCGGTGAAAAGGCTTCCGATGTCCGTGACACATCATTGCGCCTGCCGCCTGGCGTGGCTGGCACTGTCGTGGAGGTGCGCGTCTTCAACCGCCACGGTGTGGACAAGGACGAACGTGCCTTGGCCATCGAGCGCGAGGAAATCGAGCGGCTTGCGAAAGACCGCGACGACGAACTCAAAATCCTTGACCGCAACGCCTATGGCCGTTTGCATGACTTCCTGAACGGGAAGCTTGCGACCGGCGGCCCGCGCGGCCACAAGATTGACGGCAAGATCACGGAAAAGATCCTTGAGGATATTCCACGTTCGCAGTGGTGGAGCATTGCGCTGTCGGCCGAGAAGCCGATTGCCGAGCTCGAAGCCATGAAGCTGCAGTATGACGAAGCCAAGAAGCGGCTTGAAACCCGCTTCCTTGACAAGGTCGAGAAGCTGCAGCGCGGCGATGAGCTGCCGCCAGGCGTCATGAAGATGGTCAAGGTCTTCGTGGCGGTGAAGCGGAAAATCCAGCCGGGTGACAAGATGGCCGGACGCCATGGCAACAAGGGCGTGGTATCGCGCATTGTGCCGGTGGAAGACATGCCGTTCCTTGAGGACGGTACCCATGTCGATATCGTTCTGAACCCGCTGGGCGTTCCTTCGCGCATGAACGTGGGCCAGATTCTGGAAACCCATCTGGGCTGGGCCTGTGCAGGCCTTGGCAAGCAGGTGGCCCAGATGCTCGATACCTATCAGGAAACCCAGAAGATCAAGCCGCTCCGTGACGGGCTGTTCAAGATCTACGGGAAGAATGATGAACTCGACGCGCTCGATGACAGTGAGTTGGTGGAATCGGCGCAGAACCTGCGCCGGGGAGTTCCCATCGCAACGCCGGTGTTTGACGGCGCGCGCGAAGAGGACATTGCCAAGATGCTGAGCGATGCCGGCCTGAATACCTCGGGCCAGGT
>JBAVOA010000067.1:0-2459 GCA_049691635.1 Aestuariivirga sp.
GGAAACGAACATGGGCGTTGGCCTTTCTGCGCTGGAGACACGGGGCAGGAATTACAGCAAATCCGGGCGGCATGCGACTGCGCAATTTATGCGTTGCTCCTCGTCTCTGAATCCGCCTCTCCATTTCCCATCTTGCAACACTTGCAATTCCCGTTACAGTGAGGAACAATAGTTTCCGTCCATGAATAATTCCGGGGAGAGTTGAATGGCCTTGAGTTGGAGATTTTCAGTACTGGGAGACCGTCACCGCGCCTTGGGTTCCAAGCTCGAGGACTGGTCCGGCATGGGCACGGCATGGACCTATGACAAGAACATTTACGCCGAACACATTGCCGTGCGTACCAAGGCCGGCCTCATGGATGTCTCCGGCCTCAAGAAGGTGCATCTCGTGGGACCGCATGCCATCAATGTTCTGGAATATATCACCACCCGCGACATGACGAAGATCTATCCCGGCCGCTCGGTCTACGCCTGCATGCTGAATGAGCGCGGGCATTTCACCGATGACTGCATTGTCTACCGCACCGGCCCCAATTCCTGGATGCTGGTCCATGGCTCGGGCTCCGGCCACGAGGAAGTGGTGAAGCAATCCCTCGGCCGCAATGTGGCTGTGCTGTTTGACGATGACCTGCATGACCTTTCGTTGCAGGGACCCTTGGCCGTTGAATTCCTCGCCAAGCACGTGCCCGGCATCCGCGACCTGAAATATTTCCATCACATGCAGACAACGCTATTTGGCGCCCCCGTGATGATCTCTCGCACCGGCTATACGGGCGAACGCGGCTACGAGATCTTTGTGCGGGGGCAGGATGCGCCGAAAGTCTGGGATACAATCCTGGCCGAGGGCAAGGGGCTTGGAATCATTCCCGTGTGCTTCAGCGTGCTCGACATGCTGCGCGTGGAAAGCTACCTGCTGTTCTACCCCTATGACAATTCCCAGATGTATCCCTTTGCCAACGAACAGCCCGGCGATAGCCTGTGGGAACTGGGCCTCGACTTTACCGTGAGCCCTGGCAAGACCGGCTTCCGCGGGGCCGAGGAGCACGCCCGCCTCAAAGGCAAGGAACGCTTCAAGATCTTCGGCCTGCTGATCGAGGCCGATGGCCCGGCCGACCTTGGCGACGAGGTCTATGCCGACGGCAAGAAGGTGGGTGTCATCACCTGCCCCTGCTATTCCAAGCTCACCAAGAAATCCATGGCGATCATGCGCGTTGACGTTGCCTGCGCCAAGCAGGGCACGAAGTTGGAAGTGCGCGGCAAGAATCTGAAGGCCAAGGCCATTGCCCATACCATCAGCTTCGACGATCCGGAAAAGAAGAAACGGAACGCGGTTGGCTGATGCTAGTTGTCGGAATCAAGAGCCGCCCTGTCTACAAGGGCCTGACGATTGACATTCACAGTGCCCGACATCTCTTTGCCCTCGAGGGTGAAGGGGCCGGGGCTTTGGCTGACCAGGTAAAGTCCATGGGCAAGGGATTTCTGGCGAAGGCGGAAATACTCTATGTCGGTTCTGAACCTGAAACGGAAAAGCTCCGCGCCCTGAAGCCTTTTGATTTCTGGACGGCCCCCACCATTCCGGTCCTGCTCAACCGCCTCAAGGTGGCGCTGCAGGCCGCACGGATGGGAACCCGGCTTTATATTTCCGGCACCGAAGGCTTCATCGGCCAGGCCATGCAGGTGGCGCTTGATCTCGGCATTGATTTCAATTCCATCCGCACCGAGCACCGGGGCTCCACTGCCCGGCGCGTCCAATGCGTCCATTGCAAGGGCATCACCGATAACGTGACAACCTCGCCTTTCACCTGTTCCCATTGCGGCCTGCCGTTGCTGGTGCGCGATCACTACTCGCGCAGGCTCGGCGCTTTTCAGGGCGTGAACATTGACGCCGAAGACCCGGGCTCCGCCCCAAAGCCGGAAGTGCTGTTCCCATGACCATCAATACGGACATGACGGTGCGGGTAGCCGCCATCACCCAGGTGGCGGAGAAGGTGAAACGCTTTCGCCTCGAGCGCGTCGATGGCGGTGCCATGCCGATTTTCTCCGGCGGCTCCCATGTTGTGGTGGCCATGCGCGATGGTGATATCCTGAGGCGCAACACCTATTCGCTGATGTCTTCTCCCCGTGATACCAGCGCCTATGAGCTCTCCATCCTGCGGGTGGAAAACTCCCGCGGCGGTTCGGCCTTCCTGCACGAGAAACTGAAACTGGGCGAAACCTTGGTGATCTCCCAGCCAGTCAACCTGTTTCCCTTTGATGTCAGGGGAAAAAAGCATCTCTTCATGGCCGGCGGCATCGGCATCACCCCGTTCATGGCCATGATGGACCAGATGACCCGCGAGGACCGCGCCTTCGAACTCCACTACGCCGTGCGCAACCGGAAACACGGGGCCTACTGGAAGGAGCTGACGGAACGCTATGGCAGCCATCACGTGAAAATATATGTCGATGAGGAAAAACTC
>JBAVOA010000068.1:0-10301 GCA_049691635.1 Aestuariivirga sp.
GGGGTCTTTCCTGCCAATCCTCAAGATATCAAGTGCTGCGGCCGCCTGAAACACTCAGGCAGGCCCCGGTTACATAGGAAGCCTTGGCCGACGCCAGCCAGACTATCGCTTCGGCCACTTCCAGCGCCGTGCCCTCGCGTTGCATGGGAATTTGACTGCGCATCTGGGCCACCCGGTCCGGCTCGCCGCCCGACGCGTGGATTTCCGTATCGATGATTCCGGGCCTGACGGCGTTCACCCGGATGCCTTCGGCGGCCACTTCGCGGGCCAGGCCAATGGTGAAGGTGTCGATGGCCCCCTTGCTTGCGGCGTAGTCCACAAACATGCCCGGCGCGCCAAGGGTTGCCGCCGCCGAGGAGAGGTTGACGATTGAGCCGCCCGACCCGCCGTGGCGGGTTGACATGCGCTTGATGGCTTCGCGCGCGCACAGGAAGGAGCCCGTGATGTTGATCGTGAACATGCGGGCCAGCCGCTCGGCCGACATTTCATCAATCCGCCCCTTCAGGTCGATGACGCCGGCATTGTTGATCAACACTTTCAAGGATCCAAGCTGGTCGGCGGATTTGAACAGGGCGATGATGTCCCTTTCGCTGGCCACATCGCCTTGCACCGCAACGGCCTTGCCGCCGGTCTTTTCAATCTGCTCGACAACGGCCCTGGCCGCTTGCGCGTTCGATACATAATTCACCACCACGAGATAACCGGCCTTGGCCAGCAGAATGCTGGTGGCAGCGCCGATGCCGCGGCTTCCGCCGGTGACGATGGCGACGTCAGGCTTCTGGGCCATGGAAAACTACCCTCACAAATCCAGCAGCGCGCGCTGGGGGTCTTCGAGGCTTTCCTTCACGCGCACCAGGAAGGTGACGGCTTCCTTGCCGTCGACGATGCGGTGGTCATAGGACAGCGCCAGATACATCATGGGGCGGATCACCACCTGGCCGCCAACCGCCACGGGGCGGTCCTGGATCTTGTGCATGCCGAGAATGCCGGATTGCGGCGCGTTGAGGATCGGCGTTGACATCAGCGAGCCATAGACGCCGCCATTGGAAATGGTGAAGGTGCCACCCTGCATGTCGGCGATCTGCAACTGGCCGTCGCGGGCCTTCCTGCCGTAATCGGAAATGGTTTTTTCGATTGTCGCAAAGGACATGCGGTCGGCGTCGCGCACGACGGGAACCACAAGGCCCTTCTCGGTGCCCACGGCTACGCCTAGGTGATAGTAGTTCTTGTAGACCAGATCCTCACCGTCAATTTCGGCATTCACGGCGGGAACATCCTTCAGGGCCTGGATCACGGCCTTGGCAAAGAAGCTCATGAAGCCGAGTTTCACGCCATGCTTCTTCTCGAACACGTCCTTGAAGGAATTGCGCAGCGTCATGACCGCGCTCATGTCCACCTCGTTGAAGGTCGTGAGCATGGCGGCGGTGTTCTGGGCTTCCTTCAGACGCCTGGCGATGGTGAGACGCAAGCGTGACATCTTTACGCGCTCTTCGCCACCTGCCGGAGCGGGGGCCGTCGTTGGCAGGGCCGCGGGTTTCGACAATTGCTCCAGGACATCGCCCTTGGTCAGGCGGCCATCCTTGCCGGTGCCTGTGACACTCGCGGGGTCGATCTGTTTTTCGGTCACGATCTTAAGCACGGCCGGTGACAAGGGCGCTTCCACTTTAGCGGGTTCTGCAACTTTTGCAGCAACGGGCGCGGCGGCGGCGGGTCTTGCCGTGACGTTAGCTGCCGCACCCTCTTCGATGGCACCCAGCAAGGCGCCCACCTTCACGGTGCTGCCCGATGCGGCTGCGATGGCCGACAGTTTGCCCGAAGCCGGGGCCGGGACTTCCACCGTCACCTTGTCGGTTTCAAGCTCAACCATGGGTTCGTCGGCTTTCACCGTGTCGCCCACATTCTTGAACCACTTGGCAATGGTTGCTTCGGTGACGGATTCACCCAGGGCCGGAACGCGAATTTCTTTGTTCATTGCTGTTTTTCCTTCAGAGTCATTCAGCCCAGCGCCACATCAAGGAAGTCTTTCAGTTCCTTGAGATGCCTGCTCATCAGTCCGGTTGCGGTGGAGGCGGAAGGGTTGCGCCCGGCATAGCTTACGGCTGCATTTTTTGCCTTCATGTAATCAAGAACGCGGTCGATATTGGGCTGGGCATAGGTCCAGGCGCCCATGTTCATGGGTTCTTCCTGGCACCAGACAAATTCCGCGTTTTTGAAACGGGAAAGCTCCTGGATCAGGGCCTTGTGTGGCCAGGGATAAAGCTGTTCGACGCGCTGGAGATAGATATCGGCAATGCCACGCTTCTCGCGCTCTTCATAAAGGTCAAAATAGACTTTGCCGGAACACATCACCACGCGGCGGATGCTGTCATCGACCGCGAGCCTGGTGGGCTGGTCCTTCAGGATTTGCGCGTCGTCCCAGAGAATGCGGTGGAAGGAAGTGCCTTCGGCAAATTCTTCCAATCTTGAGGTAGCACGCTTGTTCCGAAGCAATGACTTGGGTGTCATCACGATGAGCGGCTTCCTGATGTCGCGCTTCAACTGGCGGCGCAGGATGTGGAAATAATTTGCCGGCGTGGTGCAGTTGGCCACCTGCATGTTATCTTCGGCGCACATCTGCAGGAAGCGTTCAAGCCGCGCCGAGGAATGTTCCGGCCCCTGGCCTTCATAGCCATGGGGAAGCAGGCAGACCAATCCAGACATGCGTAGCCATTTGCGTTCACCGGAGGAAATGAACTGGTCGAACACCACCTGGGCGCCATTGGCGAAGTCGCCGAACTGCGCCTCCCAGAGGGTGAGCGTATTGGGCTCGGCCAGGGAATAGCCGTATTCAAAGCCCAGCACAGCCTCTTCCGAGAGCATGGAATTGATAACTTCGATCTTGATCTGCTGGTCTTTGACCAGATGGTTAAGTGGTGTGTAGGGCTTACCGGTCTGCTGGTCGACAAGCACCGCATGGCGCTGCGAGAAGGTGCCGCGCTGCACATCCTGGCCTGACAGCCTGATTTTGAAACCGTCATCGAGCAGCGTGGCGAAGGCCAGATTCTCGCCCATGGACCAGTCGAGGCCAAAACCTTCCATAACCATCTTCTGCCGCGCATCAAGAACGCGCTGCATGGTCTTGTGGACGGCGAAGGTTTTGGGAGCCCGGGTGATTTTCAGGCCGAGGTCCTTGAGCTTGGCGATATCAACGCCAGTGAGGCCCTTGCGCGGATCATCCAGATCCTTGGCCGATTTCATGCCGGACCAGCGGCCATCCAGCCAATCGGCCTTGTTGGCCTTGTAGCCTTCCGAGGCGGAGAAATCCTCATCAAGGCTCTTGCGGTAGTCGGCCTTCATGGCGTCGAATTCTTCCGCGGTGATCACGCCTTCGGCAATGAGCCGTTTGGAATAGACGTTCACAATGGTTTCGTGGGCGGCAATCGCCTTGTACATGAGCGGCTGGGTGAAGAACGGCTCGTCGGCTTCATTATGGCCGAAGCGCCGGTAGCAGAACATGTCGATGACAACGGGCTTCTTGAACTTCTGGCGGAATTCTGTGGCAATCTTGGCGGCAAAGACGACGGCTTCCGGATCATCGCCATTGGCATGGAAGATCGGAGCCTCGATCATCTTGGCCACGTCCGATGGGTAAGGCGACGAACGCGCCAGATGGGGACTGGTGGTGAAGCCGATCTGGTTGTTGACGATGAAGTGGATGGAGCCGCCGGAGCGGTGGCCGCGCAGGCCCGAAAGCCCGAAGCATTCCGCCACAACGCCCTGGCCCGCAAAGGCCGCGTCGCCATGGATGAGCAGGGGCAATACACTGGTGCGCTCCCTGTCGCCGCGCTGGTCCTGCTTGGCGCGGGCCTTGCCCAGCACCACGGGATCAACGATTTCGAGATGGGAAGGATTGGCGGTGAGCGAAAGGTGGACAGTATTGTTGTCAAACACCCGGTCCGAGGAAGAACCCAGATGATATTTCACATCGCCCGAACCCTCAACTTCATCGGGAGTTGAGGACCCGCCCTTGAATTCATGGAAAATGGCGGAGAAGGGCTTGCCCATGACATTTGCCAGCACGTTGAGACGGCCCCGGTGGGCCATGCCGAGGACGATTTCCTGCACGCCGAGTTGGCCGCCGCGCTTGATGATCTGCTCGAGGGCCGGAATCATGCTCTCGCCGCCGTCCAGGCCAAAGCGCTTGGTGCCGGTGTATTTCACATTGAGGAAATTCTCGAAGCCCTCGCCCTCAATGAGCTTGCGCAGAATGGCCTTCTTGCCTTCCGGAGTGAAGGAAATTTCCTTGTCGGCGCCCTCGATGCGCTGTTGCAGCCAGCCCTTCTGTATGGGGTCAGAGATATGCATGAACTCCACGCCAAGCGTGTGGCAATAGGTGCGTTGCAGAATATCGACGATCTGGCGGATGGTGGCCTGTTCGAGCCCCAAAACCTTGTCGAGGAAGATGGGGCGGTCGAGATCGGTCTCGCTGAAACCGTAGGTGGCAGGATCGAGTTCCGGCTGGGCGGGGCGTTCTGCCAGTTTCAGGGGATCGAGATCGGCGGCCAGGTGGCCGCGCATGCGGAAGGCGCGGATCATCATCAAGGCGCGCACCGAATCCATGGTGGCCTTGCGCACTTCATCGACGGAAAGGCTTGCGCCTGCGTCTCCGGATTTTGCTTCAATTTTGGCGCCGACGGCTTTTTCAACGGCGGGCCAATTGCCGTCAAAGGCTGACACGAGATCCCCGGTAGGGGTGGGCGGCCAACCTTTACGGGCCCAGGAGGGGCCAGAAACCTGCTGCTTCGCCGCTGCCGGATCATCGTCCAGCCCGGCAAAAAACTGCCGCCAGTGGATGTCCACGGCGGCGGGGTTTTCCAGATACTTGGCATAGAGGCCCTCGATGAATTGGGCATTGCCACCATAGAGGAATGAGGATTGTTCAAATGCTGTGATCAGATCAGTCTTGTTCATTGCCGCCTTTTCCGCAAAGCCGGGAACTCTGCCCGGCCCTAGAGATATACTACTCAATGCTCTATTTGTCTTATTTACGTTTCAACTTTTCCAACAGGGTCTTACCAAGCATTGCTGGCGAATCTGAGACGGCGATGCCGGCCCGTTTCATCGCCTCGATCTTGGATTCAGCCCCGCCCTTGCCGCCGGAAATAATGGCGCCAGCATGGCCCATGCGGCGTCCTGGAGGCGCAGTGCGGCCGGCAATGAAACCTGCCATGGGTTTCTTGACTTTCGAGGTGCGGATGAATTCGGCCGCATCTTCCTCGGCGGAACCGCCGATTTCGCCGATCATGATGATGGACTGGGTGTCGGGATCGGCCAGAAACATTTCGAGCACGTCGATGAATTCGGTGCCTTTCACCGGGTCACCGCCGATTCCCACCGCCGTGGTCTGGCCGAGGCCCGCCCTTGTGGTTTGAAACACTGCTTCGTAGGTGAGGGTGCCGGAACGCGAGACGATGCCGACCGAGCCCTTCTTGAAAATATTTCCGGGCATGATGCCGATCTTGCATTCGCCGGGCGTCAAGACGCCGGGGCAGTTCGGTCCGATGAGGCGGGTTTTCGATCCACACAGGGCCCGCTTCACCTTCACCATGTCGAGCACCGGAATGCCCTCGGTGATGCAGACGACGAGCGGAATTTCCGCCTCGATGGCCTCGAGGATGGCGTCCGCCGCAAAAGGCGGCGGCACATAAACGACGCTCGCATCGGCGCCGGTTTTTTCGCGGGCTTCCACCACGGTGTCATAGACGGGAAGGCCCACATGCATGGTGCCGCCCTTGCCCGGAGTCACGCCCGCCACCATCTGGGTGCCATAGGCAATCGCCTGTTCGGTATGAAAAGTGCCGGTATTGCCGGTGATGCCCTGGCAGATGACCTTGGTTTTCTTGTTGATGAGAATGGACATCAGGCCGCTTCCTTTACCGCTTTGACGATCTTCCTGGCGGCATCGTCGAGGTCGTCGGCGGAGATGACGTTTAACCCAGACTCCTTGATGATGGTCTTGCCCATCTCGACATTGGTGCCCTCAAGGCGCACCACAAGCGGAACTTTCAAGCCCACTTCCTTGACGGCGGCCATCACGCCCCTGGCGATGACATCGCATTTCATGATGCCGCCGAAAATGTTGACCAGGATGCCTTTCACCTTCGGGTCGGCGGTGATGATCTTGAAGGCTGCGGTCACCCGTTCGGTGGTGGCGCCGCCGCCCACATCAAGGAAGTTTGCAGGCTCGGCGCCATAGAGCTTGATGATGTCCATGGTTGCCATGGCCAGGCCTGCCCCGTTCACCATGCAGCCGATGGAGCCATCGAGGGCCACGTAGGAGAGGTCATATTTCGAAGCCTCGATTTCCTTGGGATCTTCTTCGGTCAGATCGCGATAGGCCCTGATGTCGGGGTGGCGGTCAAGCGCGTTGCCGTCAAAATTCATCTTGGCATCCAGGCAGAGGAGCTGGCCTTCCCGTGTCACGACCAGCGGATTGATTTCCAGGAGGCTCATGTCCTTTTCGGTAAAGGCCTTGTACAGCTGACCCATCATCTTCACGCATTGCTTCACCTGATCGCCCTCGAGTTTGAGCGCCGCGGCGATCCGCCTGCCCACAAAGGACGAATAGCCGCTCGCCGGGTCCACATGGATGGTGGCGATCTTTTCCGGGGTCTTGGCCGCGACTTCTTCGATGTTCACGCCGCCTTCGGTTGAGGCAATGAAAGCAACCGTGGAAGTCTCGCGGTCCACCAGGCAGGAGAGATAAAGCTCCCGGGCGATGGCGGTGCCTTCTTCGATATAAAGGCGCTGCACATGCTTGCCCTGGGGGCCGGTTTGATGGGTTACCAGGGTCATGCCCAGCATGCGCTGGGCTTCGGTGCGCACTTCGGAGACGGATTTGACCACCTTCACGCCGCCGCCCTTGCCCCGCCCGCCCGCATGAATCTGGGCCTTCACGACCCAGACGGGGCCTGGCATGGATTCGGCGGCTTTCACCGCGTCCTCAACGCTGAGGGCAGCGTGGCCCCTGCCGGTCGGGACACCAAAGGAGCGCAAGACTTCCTTGGCCTGGTATTCGTGAATGTTCATGGGAAATGCCCTTATGCGAGGTCCGGAGCAATTTTCTTGGCGGCGTCCATCAGGGCCTCGACAGCCGCCAATGATTTCTTGAATCCGGCTTTTTCATCGCCATCGAGCTTGATTTCCACAATGCGCTCGACGCCTCCTGCGCCCAGCACCACGGGGACACCCACATAGGTGTTGTTCACGCCATATTGGCCGGTGAGGTGGGCAGCACAGGGCAGCACGCGCTTTTTGTCCTTCAAATAGCTTTCTGCCATGGCGATACCAGCCGAAGCTGGTGCGTAGTATGCGGAGCCGGTTTTGAGGAGTCCTACGATTTCGGCCCCGCCATCCCTGGTGCGCTGCACGATTTCGTCAATGCGCTGCTGGGTTGTCCACTTCATGGCGATCAGATCGGGCACGGGAATTCCGGCAACGGTTGAATATTTGACCAGCGGCACCATGGTGTCGCCGTGGCCGCCCAGAACGAAAGCGGTGACGTCTTCAACCGAAACTTTGAATTCCTCGGCGAGAAAATGGCGGAAACGGGCGCTGTCCAGCACGCCGGCCATGCCCACAACCTTGTTTGCAGGGAGGCCAGAATATTTCTGCAGGGCCCAGACCATGACATCAAGCGGGTTGGTGATGCAGATCACGAAGGCATCGGGGGCATATTTGGCAAGACCAGCGCCTACCTGGGCCATGACCTTCAGATTGATTTCGAGGAGATCGTCGCGGCTCATGCCGGGTTTGCGCGGCACGCCGGCGGTGACGATGCAGACATCGGCGCCGGCGATACCCTCATATTTGTTGGTACCGGAAAGCGTTGCATTGAAGCCTTCGACAGGACCGGATTGGGCGAGGTCCAGGGTTTTGCCCTGGGGGATGCCTTCAGCAATATCGAATACAACGACATCGCCAAGTTCCTTGAGGGCCGCGAGATGGGCCAGAGTGCCCCCAATCATGCCGCCACCGATCATTGCAATCTTCTTACGAGCCATTTTTCGCTTTCCCTCTCAACCCGCAGGGGTGCAGGTTCTATTGCATTGCACAAGCGCAATTTCTCTAGGCCTGATGTAAAGAGGCTTCAAGAACTACTAATGACTAATTGGCACTTTGTCGGGATTTATCGCGTTTTCAAGGCTTTTGATCCCACCAGGCGGCCGATTGCATTTCCTCGAGCCTGGAAACCGTGCGGGCAAAATCGAATCGGTGCGGGCCTTTGGGATAGATGTGCCCAGGGGTTTCAGCCGAGGACGCCACCAGACGGCACCTGGCATCATAAAGCGTGTCGATCAGCAGGACAAAGCGCTTGGTCTGATTGCGCTGGCTGGCCTTGAGTGCGGGGATATTTTCAATGAACAGGGTTTGAAAGTGTGAGGCCAGCGCCAGATAGTCCGGCGGCCCAAGCGGTGCCTCGCATAATTCGGCAAAAGTGAAACGTGCGCAGCCATGGGCGCATTCGGGCACATGGAGGGTGCGTCCGAGAACCGGAATGTTGCGGGGTTCACCCTTCGCAACGTCGGTCAGGCGTTCCCAGATTTTCTGGACATGGGCATCGGCCTTTGCGCCAAGCGGCGTCACAAAACTTTCCCTGGCCTTCACGCGACCCAGACGGTAGTCCGTCGGGCTTTCGAGATGCATCACATTGAAGCGGATCTCCATTAGTTTGATGGCGGGCAGGAAGAGATCGCGATTGAGGCCGTCTTTGTAGAGTTCGCCCGGCGGGGAGTTGGAGGTGGTCACGATCACCGTGCCATGGGACAGGAGCGCCTGGAACAGGCGGCCGACAATCATGGCATCGGCGATATCGCCGATTTGCATTTCGTCAAGGCAGAGCACGTGTGTCTGTTTTGCCAGGTCCCTGGCGATCTGCGCCACAACATCGCCGTCGCGCAGGCTCTGGCGGCGCCGGTGAATGTCCTGCATGAAGCCATGGAAGTGGATGCGCTGCTTGGCCCTGACCTGCAAGTTGGCAAAGAACAAGTCCATCAGCATGGTTTTGCCGCGGCCTACGTCACCATGTATATATATGCCTTTGGACCGGGTGTTCCGGCTGACGAGTTTTGCCAATACACCACGCCTGTCGCGAGCTTCAAGGGTCTTGGCCAGATTGGCGAGGCGTGAAACCACAGCCGCCTGGGCAGGATCACCGTGAAGTTCCCCCCTTTCTATTTTTGCGGTGTAGGCTTCGGGCAGCATGGTCAAGGCTAGAAACTTACGTAGTATCTGAGCAAGGTTACGTAGGCTGATACAATGGCCATGAAGCCGAAGGCCGAAATCGCCACATGAAGCGAGGACAGCGGCGTGAGCCCATGGTCAATGATGCGCGGCTTGATATTGGCAAGGATGGAAATGCCGCCGAAGACCAGCAGCACGACCTGCTTGAAGATGAGGCCGCCGCTTAAAATCAGCAGGCCGATGGCCATCAGGCCAAAACGCGCGCGTGCGCCCATGATCCGGGCCAAGACCGAGCGGAGAGCCACACCGCCATCAAGGGGCTCCACTGGCAGGAGATTGAAGAGGTTGAGGCCGATCACGACAATTCCCGAAGCGTAAAGCCACTGGGGGAGTGTGGCGCCGAGCACCAGCGGCAAGCTGATGGTCAGCGCCAACAGCACGCTGATGCCTGGCCCCATGAGGGCCGCGAAGACGGCCTGACCTTGCGTCTGGTAGGGCAGGCGTGGCATGGCGAGGGCGCCAAGAAAGGGTAGAAAGACCATGCGTCCCCATGGTTGTCCGATCAGGCGGTAAGCCAGGAGATGGCCAAATTCATGGACGCCGAGGGCCACGACAAGAAGACCAGACACCAGCCAGCTGGTCACCAGGGCAAAGGCCACGAGGCTGATCACGCCAGTGACGATGGCCACGCCCGCCGAGATCAGCATGTGGGTTGTTTCATCGGGCTTGCCCGTTTCGGCAAGGCCCTTCAGGCGGTAAACGCCGCCCCAGAGATCGGCGCGGGCAAGGAGTTGGGCGATGAGCGGGCGCGGGCCCCAGTCGTATTTCAGGCTCAGCCTGGAACCTTCGGCCTGTGGCGCGATGTCGAAGACAATTTTCAGCAGCTCGTTGTTGAGGGATTTTCCTTCCAGCTTTTCACGATGGAGTTCGAGATAGTTCGGGGCGCGCCGTTCGGCGACACGGAAATAGGCTTCGGAACTCTGTTCGCTTCCGGTGTAAAGGGTTGTGACATAGGTCATGCGGAAAATCTGCCGTGACGCGTCGACGAGCTTTGCCGTAACCGTGGTTCGGTTCCAGTT
>JBAVOA010000069.1:0-3993 GCA_049691635.1 Aestuariivirga sp.
CGCCGGAGCGGCTGCCAGTGTTTCTGGATTGGGTGAAGCAGCGTTCCATGTCGTTTCGTGGTGCAGTGCTTGGCACCATGCTCAGGAACGAGAATTACTATTTCAGCCAGCTTGGCAACTTTATTGAGCGCGCCGACAACACGGCGCGCATTCTTGATGTGAAGTATTTCATCCTGCTGCCGCGCCCCAGCGACGTGGGCAGCGACCTGGACATGCAGCAATGGGCACAGATTCTGCGCTCAGTCTCGGCCCACCGCGCCTACCGCTGGTTCTACAAGGACAGCCGTTACAAGCCCTGGCTCATCTCCGAGTTCCTTATCCTTAAGGAGCAAATGCCGCGTTCCCTGCTCTTCACCTATAACTGGATCAATCTGGCGCTGGACGGCTTAGGCGAGCTCTATGACAGCCGCTACGCTTGCCATGATATTGCCATGGAAACCCATCGCCGCCTCAAGACCGGCAACATGGAGCAGATTTTCCAGAATGACCTCCATGAATTCCTGCAGGACTTCATGGAGGCCAACAATTCACTGTCGCAAAGCATTGCAACAACCTATAATTTTCCGTGACCTGATGCGCATTCATATTCGCCACGAGACATTCTACGCTTATGAAACACCGCTCAGCTATTCGGTGCAGCGGCTCTATCTGACGCCACAGAATTTTGATACGCAGAAAGTCATCGACTGGAAGATCACCGCACCCGGAATTGAAGATGCCCTCACCTATCTCGATGGCTTTGGCAACCGCATCCACCTCGTCACAATTCAGAACATCATAGGCCCCATGAGCATCGTCGCCGAAGGCATTGTGGATGTTACCGACGCTTCAGGGGTCGTCAAAAACCTTCCCTGCCCGGCTCCCGATGCCATTTTCCTGCGCCAGACTGCGGCCACCCGGCCGAGCCCCGCCATTCTCGAGATGATCGAGAAGGTCAATGTGAAGGGCCGTGACCGGCTGGATTTGCTCCATAGCCTGATGACAGAAATCAAGAATGCGGTCATCTACACGATAGGTGTGACGGACGCCGATACAACGGCTGCGGAAGCCTTTGCCGCGGGACATGGCGTGTGCCAGGACCATGCGCATGTTTTCTCCGGCGCCGTCCGGCACCTGGGCATTCCGGCCCGCCATGTCACAGGCTATCTGGCGCTTGAGGGCGGTGAATCGGCGACGGCCAGCCATGCCTGGGCGGAGGCGCTCCTGCCGGATTTGGGCTGGGTGGGGTTTGACCCTGCCAATGGCAAGTGCCCGACAGACCATTATGTGCGTGTCGCCGGCGGCATCGACGCCCATGGCATTACCCCTATCAGGGGCAGCCGCAAGGGCGGCAGCACCGAAAAAATGACGGTGGAAGTCAATGTGGAAATTGCGCAACAATAGGAAAAAGAGAATCGGCTGGGACCATCAATGACTTATTGCGTTGGAATGCTGCTTGACGAAGGCCTGGTGATGGCCGCCGATACCCGGACCAATGCCGGTGTGGACAATGTGGGACGCTTCAAGAAACTCCACACCTGGCAGAAGCCCGGTGAATCTCTTTTCGTGCTGTTGACCGCAGGCAATCTTGCGGTCACCCAGGCTGTGGTCAGTTTGCTGAACGAAGGAACGAAGTCCAAGAAGAAAAAATCTGCTGATGACAATCTCTTCGCGGCCAAGACCATGTTCCAGGCGGTCCGCATTGTCGGGCGTGCTATCCGCGAGGTCAAAAAGATCGATGGCGAAGCGCTTTCTCCAACCAGTGATGCATTTTCTTCGAGCTATATCTTTGCCGGTCAGATCGGCAAGGAACCGCCGCGACTTTTCCAGCTTTATAGCGAGGGTAATTTCATTGAGGCGACTACCGACACGCCTTTCTTCCAGATCGGCGAACACAAGTATGGCAAGCCCATTCTGGACCGTGTTGCCCAGACGAGCATGAAGCTTGGCGATGCGGCAAAACTTGTCTTGCTGTCATTTGATTCAACCGTCCGCTCGAACCTCAGTGTGGGGCTGCCCATCGACATGCTGACCTATGAAACGGGGACGCTCCGGCTCGAGCACACAAAACGCATCGGGCTTGATGATCCCTATTTCAAAATGCTTTCGTCGGAATGGTCAAAGGCGCTGCGGGCGGCGTTTCAGAACATTGAGGCTTTTGATATTTAAGCAAAGGCTGCGGCCATCAGGCGTTTGGTGTATTCCTCGCGCGGGTTTTCCAGCACTTCATCAGGGGTGCCCTGCTCCACCATGCGGCCATCCTTCATTACCATGATATGGTCGGCCATGGCGCGCACCACGGCGAGGTCGTGGCTGATGAAGAGATAGGACAGGTTGTTCTTTATCTGGAGATCACGCAGCAGTTCTATGATCTGGCCCTGCACCTGGCGGTCAAGGGCGGAAGTGGGTTCATCCAGGACAATAAGTTTCGGCTTCAGAATAATCGCCCGGGCAATAGCGATGCGCTGGCGCTGGCCACCGGAAAATTCATGGGGGTAGCGGTTGCGCAATGCCGGATCGAGCTGTACCTCCTGCAACGCCTGTACGGCGCGGATATCCCGCTCTTTCGTTGTTATGGAGGGTTCGTGCACCAACAGGCCTTCGGTGACGATCTGGCCCACGGTCATGCGGGGCGACAGGGAGCCGAAGGGATCCTGAAAGACAATTTGAATCTGCTTGCGAAGCGGGCGCATTTCCTCCTTGTTGAGCTTCGCAATATCCTTACCTTCAAAGGAAATTGCGCCTTCGCTTGGCAGCAGCCGCAACAAAGCGCGCGCCAGGGTTGACTTTCCGGAGCCGGATTCGCCGACAATCCCGATGGTCTGGCCCTGCTTCAACACGACGGACACATGATCAACGGCCCTCAACTCGATCGGCGGGCCCGCCAGGAAGCCGCCGCCAATCTCAAAGGTCACGGAAACATTGGTGCCATCCAGAATCTTAGGAGCCTTGGCGGCAGGAGGCGCTTTCCGGCCCGTGGGTTCGGCCTCCAACAGCGCCCTCGTGTAGGGATGCTTGGGATTTGCAAAGATCGTTTTGGTATCGCCCTCCTCCACCACCTCGCCATAACGCATGACGACCACACGCCCGGCAATGCGGCGCACGATATTGAGATCATGTGTGATGAAAATCATACCCATACCAAGGCGCTTCTGCAGGCCTGCCATGAGCTCGAGGATTTCAGCCTGGATGGTGACATCAAGCGCGGTTGTCGGTTCGTCGGCAATCAGGAGGTCGGGATTGTTGGCCAAGGCCATGGCGATCATCACGCGCTGGCGCTGGCCGCCGGACATTTCATGGGGGTAGGAGCCCATGCGCCGTTCGGGCTCCTGAATTTTCACCAGCTTCAACATATCAATGGCCCGCGCCTTGGCTTCGACGGCACCGATCTTCTGGTGGTGCATGATGGGTTCAATCAGCTGGTTGCCGATGGTGTAAAGCGGATCAAGCGAGGTCATGGGCTCCTGGAAGATCATGGTGATCTTCTTGCCCCGGATGGTGTTGAGCTGAGCTTTCGGCAGACCCACCAGATTGGTTCCGCGATAGTCGGCCACCCCTTCAATCGTGCCGTTGGAGGCGAGCAGTCCCATGGCCCCCATCATCAATTGGCTCTTGCCCGAGCCTGACTCACCCACGATGGCCACGGTTTCGCCAGCTCTTACATCGAGGCTCACCCCCTTGACCGCTTCAACAATACCATCAAGCGTTGCGAAGTTCACCTTGATATTCTTGAGGGAAAGAATGCTGTTTTCCATTAGCGGTCCTTCGGGTCAAGCGCATCGCGAAGACCATCGCCAATGAAGTTAAGGGCAAACAACGTGGTTGTGAGGAAAAAGGAGGGGAAGATCAGAAGCCATGGCGCGCCTTCCATGTTGCGCGAGCCCTGGCTGATCTGTACGCCCCAGCTTGACATGGGCTCCTGCACGCCAAGGCCGAGATAGGACAGGAAACTTTCGAGGATGATGACCTGCGGAATGAGGAGTGTGACGTAGATGATGATTGGCCCCAGCATGT
>JBAVOA010000070.1:0-4439 GCA_049691635.1 Aestuariivirga sp.
GAACTGTCATTGGTTTCGCCGTGGCCTGTTTTGACATGAACTGGATCAAGGAGGCCCAGCAGCGGGCCGGAGAGTCGCTGGTGGGTGTGAGGCCGGTGGATATTTTCCTGCTCGGAGGGGATGGCAAACTCCTCAACCAGATGCTGGAGGGCGACCAGCCGCCCGAGATCGACATTTCGGACCGAATCAATGTGACATTAAACTCGGTCCCGTCGGGCATTGCGCTTGGTTCCTTCGCAACTGACAACTATCTGGTGGGATTTGCGAAAAGCAAGGGTTATGGTGATTTCAAGGGTACCGATTGGACAGTTGTGGTTCGCGAGGCACAGCAGTCAGCCTATGTGCCGGCATACCGGGTCGGCGCGGCGATCGCGCTTTCGTGCCTTGTCCTGAGTCTCGGACTGTCATTCAGCGCCGCCTTTGGAACCAGGTATATCTTGCGGGGGTTAACGAAAATTGCCGCATCAGCCGATTCGCTGAAGACCGGTCATGCGGCGGAGTTTGCAGCCATTGAGGGTGAGGACGAGGTTGCACGTATTTCCCAATCGCTGGCGACGCTTTTCAATAACCAGAAGCTGGCAAACCAGCAACTCGCCGATTTGAACCGTAATCTGGATCGCAAGGTGGTAGAGCGCACGCGTGAAGTGCAGCGCCTTTCCGAAGAAACCAGGAATACCGCGATAACCCGCGAACGGCTGCACATGTCGCGGGAC
Organism: Aestuariivirga sp.; assembly: GCA_049691635.1. GTDB lineage: Bacteria > Pseudomonadota > Alphaproteobacteria > Rhizobiales > Aestuariivirgaceae > Aestuariivirga. The sequence continues at coordinate 714 of JBAVOA010000070.1, forward strand.
CTTCACGACACGCTCGCCCACTCGATGCTCGCCATGCTCACCCAGATCAGATTGATGCAGAAGCTCCTCAAATCAAAACCGGAGTTGATTGAGCAGGAGCTCGTCCACGCCGAGAAAGCCGCTCAAGACGGGCTTAACATTGCCCGCAACGCAGTAACCGGGCTCCGCTACTTCGCAGTCCGCGATGATGGTTTTGAACAGGCGCTCAGAAAACTCGTCAAGCATCTCAAGGAGCGTGTTGAAGTCGAAGTGATGCTTGAGGTTGATCCAGCTGCTTCCAATCTGGCAGGCCCGAAGATTGAAACTGTGTACCGGATCGCCGAGGAGGCGCTTCGCAACGTCGGCATGCATGCTGATGCAAGCCATGTTAATGTCCGGGTCGCTTTTGATCAAGTTGATCCCGCCAATCACGTTCTGATATTGACGGTCGAAGACGATGGCAAGGGATTTGATCCACGGGCTCAATCTCCGGGACACTTTGGCTTGCTTGGCATGCAGGAACAGGCAGATATTCTTGGCGGCAAGTTTGATATCAGAAGCACACCTGATCGGGGAACCTGCGTCCGCATCGAGGTCTCGATCTAGATCTCCGGGTCGCTGGTCGGGTTCTCAATTGTCGCTTTATGCCGGTTGTTCACGGCTGTTTTCACACTCCAGTAGCGCCCCGTCGCCCAATAGGTGAATGCGCCGGTCCAAGCAATCAGAACAAGGCCGTTCAAAGGTTCAATCGAAGCGATAAGCCTCAGACCGCCGGTGGCGGATAGGTCGCCTGATCCAAGCGCGGTAAAGGTCTCCGCCGAATAGTAGAAATAGTCCATCCCTGAAAATTCGCGCGCGCCGACAATGTCGCCTACATTTATGATAACGTTGAGCACCCAGATTGTCACCGCATAGAAACCGATTTCGACCAGATGCAGGAGAATTGCCGATGAGACAACGATGGTCAATCTAAGACGTTCGTCAATAGGGTGGCGGTCAATCTGAAGACGGATGACATTTATACCTTCGGCATGAATCCCGGTTGTGATCAGGAGGCAGAGAAGAGCAGCGAGAGTGGTTACGATCATTGTCGTCACAGTTGATCCAACTCGATATGAAAGGAGGCCGGGATCAACATTTTCCATAGTGGAGACTCCCGCAAAAGTGACTTATGTCATGGAAGGGACGGCGGAAAGACGGGTTGGAAGGGGTTTCCGACCTGTGGATTGTCGTCGATATTCCCGCCTGACGTCGAATTGCAGTTCTATAGGGGGCCTGTCTGACCGAGTTGGGCAAGATCAATGGCGGACAGATTCAAGTCCGCTGCCCGAACGAGGGATTGCACTTGCTCGACGGATGTGGCCGATGAGATCGGCGCGGTGACGCCCGGCTGAGCCATCACCCATGCGAGAGCGACCTCCGCTGGTTTGGCGTTATTGCGCTGGGCAACATGGTCGAGGACTTCAAGAATGCGCATGCCGCGGGGATTCATGTAGGCGCCGGCGTCGCCACCACGCTGGCTTTGGGCGAGGTCGGATTTCTTCCGGTATTTTCCGGTGAGAAAACCCTTGGCGAGACCGAAGTAGGTGATCACGCCTATCTCCTCCTTCACGCAAAGGTCCTGCAGCGCGCCCTCGAAACCGGAGCGGTCGTAAAGATTGTATTCCGGCTGGAGAACCGTATAGCGCGGCAGTTTCCTGTCACGCGCCACGTCGAGCGCTTCGCGCATCTGGCCTGCATCAAGGTTTGAGGCGCCAATTGCCCGGACCTTGCCTTTTTCGAGCAACCTTTGAAAAGCGCCAAGGGTTTCTTCATAGGGTGTTGCGGGATCAGGCCAGTGCGAAAGATAGAGATCAATTCTATCGATGCCAAGGCGCCGCAAGGATGCGTCAACGGCCTTCTCAATGTAGGGTGCGCCAAGTCCCTTTTGGTCCGGCCCCATCTCTGAGCCCACTTTGGTGATGATCACCAGGCGGTCACGGTTGCCCCTGGATTTCATCCATTTGCCGATGATCGTCTCGGATTCACCGCCCTTGTTGCCCGGCACCCAGGACGAATAGACATCGGCCGTGTCGATGGCGTTGAAGCCAGCTTCGGCGAAGCTGTCGAGAACGGCGAAGGAGGTTTTCTCGTCAGCCGTCCATCCGAAAACATTGCCGCCCAAGACGAGTGGGGCGATGTGAATTCCGGTGCGGCCAAGAGAGCGTGTTTTCATCGGTGGTTCCAATCTGGAGAAGCAAGCCGGGGCGGAAGACTGGAACAGTTCATAACGCTGGGCAAGGCGGTGGGACGGCAGAGCTGCAATGCGCGGGGGCAAATGCGCTTTGCAAAGCCTTCAGAAATCATATAAAGACTTCTTTATATTCATTTTCTGAGGTTGCCATGGCCCGTCCCAGCTTTACCGAAGCGCTCAAATCCCGTTCCTGGCTTCTGGCAGACGGGGCGACAGGCACCAACTATTTCCAGATGGGCCTGGTGTCCGGCGATGCACCGGAGATGTGGAATTTTGATCATCCCGAGCGGGTGCGCCAGCTCCACCGCGAGTTTATCGCGGCAGGGGCTGACATCGTTCTCACCAATACGTTTGGTGGAAACCGCCACCGCCTGAAGCTTCACAACGAGCAGGGCAGGGTGCGCGAAATCAATATGGCCGCCGCCGCTCTTGCCCGCGCCGAAGCAGATGCTGCGGGCCGCACCGTATATGTTGCGGGCTCCATTGGCCCCACTGGCGAGATCTTCATGCCCGTCGGCACCATGCCCCACGAGGAAGGCGTCTCGGCTTTCGAGGAACAGGCCATGGCCCTGAAGGAGGGCGGCGTTGACGTGCTCTGGATTGAAACCATGTCGTCCGAGGAAGAGCTTCGCGCTGCCGTCGAAGGGGCCGCCAAGGCGGGTCTGCCCATCGTCACGACCATGAGCTTTGATACCAACGGCCGCACCATGATGGGCATCACCCCCAAGGCCTTCGGCGCCTTGGCTGCATCGCTCGCAACCCAGCCCGTGGCGATTGGTGCCAACTGCGGCGTGGGCGCGTCTGAACTGGTGGCAACCGTGCTGGGCATCAGCGAAGCCCGCCCCGACGCCGCCATCGTGGCCAAAGGCAATTGCGGCATTCCGCAGTACAAGGATGGCCATATACATTACACCGGCACGCCCGAACTGATGGCCGATTATGCGCGCATCGCATTGGACTCAGGCGCCAAGATCATCGGCGGCTGCTGTGGCACAAGCCCCGAACATCTGGCGGCCATGCGGAAATCCCTGGAAAGCTATACCAAGGGCACGCGCCCCTCGATTGAACTTGTCGAACAGCGCCTCGGCCCTGTCTCGGTTCTCGCCAAGGGCATCGACACCGCCGCCGAAGGTGCCGCCAAGCGCGAGCGGCGCAGGGGCAACTGAACGGAATTGTCGCTCCCTCCAGGGAGGGGCATTGCGTGGCTCCGCCCCTGGTGAAACGGGTTTACCGTTCCCATCCTTCGTCCTGTCAAATTAATCCGTAGACGGACGGTTTTTGCCAGCTTCAGCTTGTGTCGGGCTTCAGGGCTTCCCAGGCAAGCTCATGGCATTCGATGAGTATCTCATCAATTTCGTGAATTGGTTTCTTGCGGCGGCCCGGAGGAGGGCCGGGCCGGAGCGGTGTCTTGAACTTCAGAGTTGGTATATTCTCCCGCTTCAGCCGCAAGCGGGCGAGACGCCGGGCTTGGCGCGGCAGGTCATCGAGCGCGAATTTTAGGGCCTGAAGCCTGC
>JBAVOA010000071.1:0-4349 GCA_049691635.1 Aestuariivirga sp.
GGTTCAATTCGCGCGCATGCTGCAGCGAAATGAAATCAGAATCCAATCCAAGATAGCGTGCTTTGGCCCGTTCCTGCTTCAGATAATCATAGCGCTCTTTCGTTGATGCCAGATAGATGCCGCCGGGCCGGTGGATGCCACAGGACTGGCCCGTGAGCTCCTCAAGCTCCTTGTAGAGATTGATGGTGTAGCCCTGCAGCCGCGCGATGTTTGAATCCGAATTGATCGTATGGATGATGCCCGCTGCATGCCAGGATGAGCCGGAGGTGAGCTCCTTCCGCTCCAGCAATACCACATCCATCCAGCCCAGCTTGGCCAGATGGTAAAGAATCGAGCAGCCCACAACGCCGCCACCGATAACCACAACCTTTGCATGACTTTGCATCGAAAAACTCCAGAGGGATGGAGCGAGTGTGTCATGGCCAAGGGTCTTGCGTCAAAGAAGGAAAAGACATGGCAGGTGGAATTACGCCAGCCGCATTTTCCGCATCGTGGCAGCAATCTTCGTCGTAGGCTGCTAACGCATTGATTTTAAGCGATGTTTAATCTTTTTGGGTCTTGACTGGCCTCCGTGTCTCCGTCCGTAGCGCGGAGATGTTGCTGGCACAGGAGGGTCCTATGGGAGCGAGAGATTTTGAAAATCAGTTGCGTGGGATGCGTCTTACAACGGCAGAAATCACCTATCATCTGCCGGACTTCCGGGACATTCTGCAAACCTATATCTGGCAGGACTATGATCTGGCGCCAAAGTTTCCGAAACTGATCAAGTTCCTGGATTTCTGGTCGCACAATCTGGATGGGCCGCTTGCCACCATCCGGGTGGCGCAGGCCGGGCTCGTGGCGCCGGCACAACTGCGCTACGTCGGCTCCGAATGGCGCCTTCACTGACATTGAACCTGTCGCGTCGGCCAACATTCTTCCGGAAGAGCCGCGTCAGGCGAGGCAAGAGCTAGCTCGACGCTTTGAGCCTGTCGCTGCCGGGAAGGAAAACGGTCAGCAGGCCGATGGCCGGCAGAACCGAGCAGAGCTGGAAAACGAAGGTGATGCTGGTGTGGTCGGCCAGATAGCCGAGCGGAACGGCAGCAAGGCCTGCAATGCCAAACGCGGTGCCGAAGAACAGGCCGGAGATCATGCCAACCCGCCCCGGCAGGAGTTCCTGGGCATAGACCACCATGGCGGAGAAGGCCGAGGCGAGGATGAGGCCGATGGGAACCGTGAGCACCACAGTCCAGAAGAGGTTGGCAAAAGGCAGCGCCAGCGTGAAGGGGAGCGCCCCCAGGATGGAAAACCAGATCACCGCCTTGCGCCCGATGCGGTCGCCAATAGGCCCCCCGGCAAAGGTCCCCACGGCGAACGACCCGAGATAGATGAACAGAAATATCTGCGCATGCTTCACCGGCACCTGGAAATGGTCGATCAAGTAGAAGGTATAGAAGCTGCTGAAGCTCGACGTATACACGAACTTCGAAAACATGAGTGCCAGGAGAACGAAAAGCGACAGGCCCACGGTGCGCGAACTCAAATTATGCGACATGGCGGGAGCGTGCCGGACCTTGTTCTTGGGGCTGAGATGATGGCTGTACCAGCGCCCAACGCCGCTGAGGATGCCGACGGCAGCAAGCGCAATGACGCCAAACCACATAACGCTTGTTTGTCCGCGCGGCAGGATGATCCAGGCGGCAAGCAAAGGTCCAAGTGATGAGCCCACATTGCCGCCGACCTGGAACAGGCTTTGCGCCATGCCGTAACGCCCGCCCGAAGCCAGCCTGGCCACCCGCGAAGCCTCGGGGTGAAAGATAGCAGAGCCGATGCCGACCGCGCCCGCGGCAATGAGGATGACCGGATAGGACGTGGCCATGCCGAGCAATACTACGCCCATAAGGGTGAAGGCAGGCGCCACGGGCAGCGAATAGGGCAGGGGCCGGCGATCCGTGTAAAGGCCGATCAGCGGCTGCAGGATGGAGGCCACAACCTGGAACACCAGGGTGATCATGCCGATCTGGCCGAAGCTCAGGGCATAGGCATCGCGCAGCATCGGGTAGATAGCCAGCATCAACGCCTGCAGCGTGTCGTTGATCAGGTGGCAGACGGTGACCGAAACCAGCACCGCAAAGACGGCGCTGCTGGCGATGCGGCTTTCGACTGTGGTCAAGATGGAGCCCCCGTTGCGTAGAGACCGTGTAGCAAAGTCCAGTTGTCCCTGCTAGCCGGACCGACGCAAGGCTGTTATGAGCGGGCCGACGTCATATTTTTTTGACCTGTCGCGGCAGCCAACGCGATTGCGTTGTCCTTGCTTGACAAGCCATGGCGGAAAAACGAACCTGTGCGCCAAACAAAGATTGAGCGTCCCATGGCTGATATGTTTTCCGTGGCAGACCTGACAGGCACCTTATCCTACGCTGTCATTGCGCTGTCTTACCTGATGACCAGAATTTTCTGGCTGCGCGTTGCTGCCGTGGTCGGCCTGTTTCTCGAGATCGCCTATTTCCGCCTGACCGGCGGGGATCTGAAAATCGCAATCGGCTGGGACCTCATCTTCATCGGCATCAATCTCTTCCAGCTTTTCTGGTTGATCCGCGAGCGCGCAAAACTCAGGTTGCCGGAAAAGGAAGCACCTCTCCTCCGCGAAGCCCTGGCCGGGCTCGACGACGCCCAGATCGCCAGATTGCTCACCGCCGCCGACTGGAAAGATGCCGCTCCCGGCGATTTGCTGACCAAGCAGGACGCGGCGGTGGATTCGCTGTATTTTCTATGTTCCGGCCGCGCCAGCGTCGTCGTCAACGGCTCCTTTGTGACCTACCTGGAAAAAGGCGCCTTTGTCGGCGAGATCGCCTATCTCACCAATAACCTGGCAACAGCGACCGTCGTGATTGATGAGCCAAGCCGTATCCTCGTCTTCTCGAAGCTGCGCATGGCCAAGGTCACCGCCGCCGATGAACAAATCTCCGGCATCATCTATCAGCTGCTCGGGCGCGACCTCGCCATGAAAATGCGCCGCTCCAACCGGCGTGGTGCCCTGGGGGCCGAGCAATCCGTCAGGGTTTGAGCGCCAGATAGGCAATCAATAGATAAGTCAGCTGGTGGGCGGTCTGGTCGGCGCTCAAGGCCCACCAGAATTGCGCCTGCGAAGGTGTCCAGCCCGCGTTGCGCACCACCGATTCCTTGCTGAAGTCGACGTGGTAGTGAATGACGAAGTCGAGCAGGCTCAACAAGAACGCCTGCGGCAGCGCAATTCCAAAACCCGCAAGCACGAGGAGCGTTCCGAAAGCGTGAATGAAGGCGTGCAACAGCCCCAGGGGGCGGCCATAATGGCCTTTCGCCTGCACCATGTCGCGGGTTTGCAGCGGCCCATCGCAGATGAAATGCTTTACCTGCAGGGCAGCGACGATCAACAGGACAAGTTCAAGCGGTGTAAGACTCATATTCCGGTTTTAGAACATGCGGGCGCAAATGCGCAAATTTTTTGCGGAACTATCTTGCCGGCCCAATCGCGGCTCCAGCTTCTCCACAGCAGTGAATGCCTGTTGCAAACTGTCTCTCCTGCAGCTAGTTTATTTTGCTATACATTGGTGGACTTAACGATGGTAAGGTACTCATCATGCGCCCGTTTTTTTTCGCACTCACCGCCACAGCAGTTCTTTCGGCAACCGCAAGCCAGTCAACGGCCTTGGCTGCGGACGCAATCGGCAAAGTGGCGGCGGTCCTGGGAAAGCCTTCTGCGTCAGGCCCCGGTGGCGACCGCGACCTGAAGGCGGGAGCCGCGGTTTATGAAGATGACAAGATCGAGGTGCGCAGCGGCAACGCCCAGATCATTCTTGCCGATGGCACCCGGCTTGTGGTCGGTCCCGGATCGACTCTGGTGCTGGACCGTTTCCTGATGACCGGTGGCAACACCGCCGAGAAGGTGTCGATCAAGGCCTTGCGTGGCACTTTCCGTTTCATCACCGGCAGGAGTGCCAAATCGGCCTATGATATCCAGACCGCCAACGCGACCATTGGTATCCGCGGAACCGGCTTTGACTTCTGGACCCAGAAGCAAACCGGCGTTGCCGTGCTTGAGGGCAAGGTGAAGCTTTGCCGGGACGACAAGTGTGTGGACCTGCACGAAGGCTGCGAATTGGGCCGCACGACGTCGGATGAAACCGACAAGCTTGAAGGCCGTCTCAAGGGCCGTTTGATTGTCAACTATCTTCCCTACATATTGAATCAGGGTTCCCTGCGCACGGCTTTCCGCCTTCCTATTCAAGATTGCAATTCGTCGCTGCCTCGCGAGCGCGAAGGTGGCGGAAACCAGAAGGATATCAACAATAAAAGCCGTGACTGACCAACAAGGATTTGAAAATGTTGGA
>JBAVOA010000072.1:0-13160 GCA_049691635.1 Aestuariivirga sp.
GCCTTCGGCGGCTGGGCCGGTGCAATCAACGCCAAGGCTGACCAGAAGAAGAAGGACGCTGCCTACGCGTTCTTCTCCTACATGAACCAGGCGGCTGAATCGAACGTCGACGTGACGATCGGTAAAACCGGCTACAACCCATACCGTCTGTCCCAGCTCAAGAGCACGGACCTTTGGGAGAAGGCCGGCATGCCAAAGGATCTCGCTGAGAACTATTTAGGCGCCATCAATGGGGCCCTGACCAACCCGAACATGGCCTCCGACATGAAGATCCCGGGTGCCCAGCAGTACACGGGTGTAGTGCTCGACACGGAACTCGCCCGCTATGTCGCTGGCGAAATCACGGTCGATGAAGCGCTGAAGAATATTGAGGCCGGCTGGGACAAGATCACGGACGACTTCGGCCGTGATGAGCAGATCAAGGCCCAGGCCTTGGCACTTGGTACCAAGTAAATAAGTTGCGCTAAAAATGAATCGCAACGACAACATAAACCAGCCGGGGGATTCCCCGGCTGGACTTTCCATCCGCGAGAGCTGGCCGGAACGCATCGACCGCCATTCGCGCATCATATTTATTGCGCCAGCTGTCACCCTCATTCTGATTTTTGCTATTTTTCCAACTTTCTATTCCATTCTCTTTGCCTTGAGCCGTGTGAAGTTCTCGCCAACTGGTTTGAGATTCCGGTTCGTATGGTTCGATAATTTCCTCAACGAATTCACTGGCGGCGAGCAGGGCCACTTCCTCGGCCGCCTTGAAGGCATGGGCGTTTTCGGCTGGCTGTTTTTTCTTGCCGTGGTGGCTTGCGTCCTCTGGTGGCTTTACCAGTCGCAACGCAAAGGCGCCTCATGGGTGGGCATGATCGGTCGGCTGATCTCGGCCGCCATGGCGGTGTTTGTAGCCTTTCTTCTGGGCAGCACGCTGCTTTCGGGCAACCAATGGGGCACGCTGCTGACCACGCTTTTTTACGTCTTTGTGGGCTGCTCCCTGCAGTTTGTGATTGGAACCGGGCTTGCGTTCCTGTGTTCGCAGCCCATTGCCGGAAAAAGCTTCTTTCGTGTGCTGTTCTTCATTCCGCTGATGATTACGCCACTGGGCGTGGGCTATGCCTTCAAGATGGTGCTCGACATCACCAAGGGGCCGTTTCAGCCGTTCTGGGAGTTCATTGGCCTGCGCGATTGGGCCTGGTCCGCCGACGCCTGGGCGGCGCGCTGGTTCGTTGTGCTGGGTGATAGCTGGCAGTGGATCCCCTTCATCTTCATCGTCATGCTGGCAGCCCTCGAGAATGTGCCCAGGGACCATGTGGAGGCGGCCCAGGTCGATGGGGCCTCCAGCATCCAGATCTTCCGTGAAATCACCTGGCCGCAGATTGTGCCTGTGGCTGTCACGGTCCTCCTCATCCGCATGATCGAGGCGTTCAAGATCGTTGACCTTCCCAACATCATGACCTCGGGGGGGCCTGGCATTGCCACTGAATCCATGACTCTTCACTCCTACTTCCTCTGGCGTTCCAATGACATGGGATCATCCGCTGCGGTTGCCTACCTGCTGTTGTTCCTGACCGTCGTCGTGTGCGCCTCATTCTTCAATTATGTGGTCCTCGGCCAACTGCGGAAGGCCCACGCATGAGCGGCACATCCTTCAAGTTCGAAAAAGCCGATCGCGGCCTGCTGGAGCGGCTTTTCGAGCCGCCTGCGGTGGGCCTGATGGCGCCGGTGGCGAAACTTGTAGCCTATGGCATGCTCACCTTCTGGTCGGCTTTTGTGATCTTTCCAATCTACTGGGTGGTGATCACTGCCTTCAAGGATTCGGCCGCTGTCAATCAGAGCCCTCACTACATACCCTTCGTGGACTTCGAGCCGAACCTCGATGCATGGCGTGCCCAGCTGTCGGCTGATCCTTTCTGCGATGGCTATGCCATTGTCCGGGAGTTCGCATTGCTTGCCTATAACTCCGTGGTTTTTCTTTTGCAGCCTTTCGCCCAAATCGAGCCTATGGAACCCCAGATCTGCAAGATCTATCAGGCCTTCACCAATTCTCTCGTCATCGGCGTTGCGTCCACCGCCTTGTGCGTCACCATTGGCAGCATGGCCGCCTATGCTCTGGCCCGCGTGCAATACAGGCCCAAATTCGGCAACATCGTCATCTTTGTCCTCCTGACCTTGGGTGTAATCGTGACCACCAGCTACGCCGGCATTCCATGGTATGTGACGTCGGCCGTTGCCCTGGCAATGTTCTTCCTGCTGGCGCGGGTGTTCGGCAAGCGGTTCAAGGCCACGCTTGCCAACGGCGATATTCTCTTCTGGATTATTTCCCAGCGCATTCTGCCGCCCATCGTCGTTATCATTCCGGTTTACATGATGTTCCAGGCCGTGGGCCTTCTCGACACCCATCTTGCTCTCATCATCGTCTATGCCGTGGCCAATCTGCCGATCGTGGTGTGGCTGATGCATGATTTCTTCGCAAGCCTTCCCATTGAACTGGAAGAGTCTGCCCAACTCGATGGTTCGACACGGTTTGGCATTTTCTGGGAAATCGTTCTTCCGCTGACGCGTCCCGGGCTTGCCGCCACCACGCTGTTGACGCTGATCCTCAACTGTAATGAATATCTCTTCGCTGTCTTTCTCTCGACGTCGAAGGCCCAGACAATGCCGATCATGGTCGCTGCCAAGAACGCGGGCGAGAGGGGCACCCTGTGGTGGGAGATGTGCGCGATTATCGTGGTGATGATCATCCCCGTGATCATCATGGCAATCATCCTCCAGCGTTTCATTGCCAAGGGCGTGTTGCTTGGTGCAGTCAAGGGATAGAGATTGAGAGTGGCGGAAATGGCAAGTGGCAAGCCCGGGGTTCCGGTTTCATACGACAAGATCCAGAAATCCTTTGGCGCCGTGCGCGTGTTGGAGGAATTGAACCTTGAGATCGAGCCGGGCGAGTTCCTCGTCCTGCTCGGCGCGTCAGGCTCCGGCAAGACAACGGCCTTGCGCATTCTCTCCGGCCTCGAGACGGCAACAGAAGGGCGCGTGCTGATCGGCGACCGCGATGTAACCTCCATCCTGCCCAAGTACCGCGACATCTCCATGGTCTTCCAGTCCTATGCGCTTTATCCGCACAAGACCGTGGCCGAGAATATCGGCTTTCCGCTCAAGGTGCGCAAAGTCCCCGTGGCCGACCGTGAAGCGGCGGTGCGCGACGCGGCAGCCCAGGTGCAGCTTGGCGAGTTGCTGCATCGCTATCCCCGGGAGCTTTCCGGTGGCCAGCGCCAGCGTGTGGCCCTGGCGCGCGCCATCATCCGCCGCCCCTCGGTCTTTCTGATGGATGAGCCGCTGTCCAACCTGGATGCAAAGCTCCGCGGCCACATGCGCGCCGAACTGAAGCACATGCAGCAGACCCTCGGCATCACCACGCTCTATGTAACCCATGACCAGATCGAAGCCATGACCCTTGCCCGCCGCGTGGCCATTCTCGAGCGCGGTGTGCTGCAGCAGCTCGATACGCCCGCCAACATCTACAACAACCCGGCAAACCTCTTCGTCGCCCAGTTCATTGGCTCGCCGCCTATGAACGTGGTGCGCGGCGCGCTGGAAGGAAAATTCTTCATGAGCCATGGCGCAAAGATTCCAACACCTGTTGGCGGCAGGATCGCCAGCGCGGTGCTTGGCGTCAGGCCCGAGGATTGCAGCGTGGTGGCCCCAGCCAAGGGCGCCATCAAGGGCGAAATCTACGCCACCGAACTGATCGGCGACCACACGCTCGTCACCTTGAAAGCGGGAAGCGATATGCTCACCGTCAAGGCGGCCAAGGATTTCACCGCCAGGCTGGGCGAAAAAGCCGGCGTGGCCTTCAGCACCAGCCATCTCTATGTCTTCGATGAAAGCAACGGCCAGCGGGTGCGCTGAGGTCTGGGCTGCACGATAAATACTTAAGTTTTCAGGAATTTGCGCCCGTTCGTGGGGCAGGGACGCTCAAGCCTGTTTTCGGAAAGATGTAATTACATCATTAAATGACTTTCGATACCGCAAATAATTGACGATATAACACCATTTTAATTGATATGAGCTCTGCCTTTTGTTACCGTTGTCTTCCATTTCAGGGGAATGACCACCATGCAGATTGACAGCACCACGCGCTCCCAGCTCTTAAGCCTCGGCCTCGGTTCATTTGACGGCATGTCGTGGAATGCCGGCGTTGCCGAGCTTTACGAATGCGCCATCATGCGGGGCGAAGCCCAGGTGGCTGAAGGCGGCAGCCTCGTGGTCACCACCGGCAGCCACACCGGCCGCAGCCCACGGGACAAGTTCATCGTGCGCGATGCCACATCCGAGAACACCATCGGGTGGGACAACAACCGCGCCATGACGCGCAGCGCTTTCCAGGCCTTGAAGAATGATTTTCTGGTCCATGCCCGCAACAGCAACCTTTTCATCCAGGACTTGGTGGCAGGGGCCGATCCGGCCCACCAGCTGCAGACCCGCGTGATTTGCGAAAATGCCTGGCATGCCCTGTTCATCCAGCACCTCCTGCGCGCGCCACATAAGGGGCAAGCCTTCGCCCCCGGCCTCACCATCATTGACCTGCCATCCTTCAAGGCCGACCCCCGGCGCCACGGGACACGAGGCCACACAGTAATAGCCCTCGATCTCACCAACGGCCTCGTCCTCATTGGCGGCACCCAATATGCGGGCGAGATCAAGAAGGCGGTCTTCACCGTGCTGAACTACCTGCTGCCCGAAAAGGGTGTGATGCCCATGCACTGCTCTGCCAACATAGGCCCGGCAAATGATACCACGGTATTCTTCGGCCTCTCCGGCACGGGCAAAACCACGTTGTCGGCCGACGCCAGCCGTACCCTGATCGGCGATGACGAGCATGGCTGGTCGGATAGGGGCGTGTTCAATTTCGAGGGCGGATGTTACGCCAAGGTGATCAAGCTTTCGGCCGAGCACGAGCCCGAAATTTTCGCCACCACGAAGCGCTGGGGAACCGTGCTTGAGAATGTTGCGATGGATGCGGATACCCGCAAGCTCGATCTCGACGACAATGCACTCACCGAGAACACCCGCGCCGCCTATCCCCTGGCTTACGTCCCCAATGCCAGCGTTTCCGGCCTTGGCGGCATCCCTAAGAACATCGTGATGCTGACCGCCGATGCCTTCGGCGTGCTTCCGCCCATCGCACGGCTCACGCCGCAGCAGGCCATGTATCACTATCTCTCGGGCTACACCGCAAAGGTGGCCGGAACCGAGCAGGGCGTCGTGGAACCCACCGCCACATTTTCCACCTGCTTTGGCGCGCCCTTCATTCCGCGCCATCCCTCAGTATACGGAAATTTGCTGCGTGATCTCATCGCCAAACACGATGTGAAGTGCTGGCTGGTAAACACCGGCTGGACCGGCGGCCCCTATGGCACAGGCCACCGCATGCCGATCAAGGCAACCCGCGCGCTCCTTGCCGCAGCCATGAATGGCGAACTTGACAATGCGGAGCACCGCACCGATCCCCATTTCGGCTTTGCCGTTCCCAAGGCCGTCGCCAGCGTGGATGAGAAAATTCTCAACCCGCGCGAAACCTGGGCCGACAAACAGGCTTACGACACCCAGGCGCGCAAACTCGTCTCCATGTTCGTGAAGAACTTCGACACCTTCAAGGGCCACGTCGGACCCGACGTCATGGACGCCAGCCCGCAAATGGCCCTGGCGGCGGAATAGGAGCCGACAGTCGATTTGTAATTGTTGTGGCTAGAAACTCCAGCCTTGGGTTCGCATAAATCCCTCAAGATCAAGGCAGGGCAAGCGGAAATGTTGGCAGACATTTGGAATTTTGGCCGCCCCTGGCTTGAGCTTTTCCTGTGTCACCACTGTTCCTTGATGAGCAAAAGCGCAAGCAATAACAAAAGGGTCGGCCACAGGTGTTCCACGCTGCTGAGCCTTTTGGCCAATCAAGGTCTGAAAGTGCGGCACTGAAAATATTTTTGCGACGAAGGTAGTTTTGGCGTTGCTGGGTGTAGTGAAAATTCGACCATTTGCCTTTGCCCATTTAAGCACATGCTCAAGCCCGCTACGCTGCAGTTCCGTTTCAACTTCACGTGTCGAAATAACGCCCCCTGCGGCTACCATTGCATCAAAGTTATTCCAGAAAGCTTTGAAAATGTCGGGATAATATGCGTTTAATTCGCTAAAACTGTTAGTATCAAATACATAAATCATGTGCCAACACCGCGGAGCATGATGTCTTCAAATCTGGCAATGCTTTTTGGGGCGACGCCAATAAGATCGGCAGCATCTTCTTTACTAAGTTGACGGCGAGAATAACGTGAAAAAACTTCCTTCAAAAAGCGTTCGCTAATGTAGGCACCCTGAGTATTGTAATAGTTGCCGCCACTTCCTTCGGCTGCTTTCTGAGAATCCCATGCTCTCACTTTGGACCGATAAAATGCTTCACTGACTTGCTGTTCATCGAGAAAACGACGCAGCACCACAGCTCGGCTAACGTGATAGCGTTGTGCAAGTGCGGCAAAGGATTCGTCTGGCGCGGCTTCAGGGCGAACTGTCCAAAGGTTAGTTTGGGTCTTGAAATCGCTAAGAGGAACAAGGATTTCCGCAGCAATCGCATTGCAAAAACGTTCAATTGCACGGTCCGGAGGTGGCAACTCTTCAATTCGCGTTTCATCAAACGTGCTGATGCCACTGCGATTGGCAAGAATGTGCGCGAGTTCATGAAGCAAGCTAAAAATTTGTCGGGTCTTGGTCGTGCTATTGTTGACCATGATCACCGGAAATTCGAGATGGTTAAGACAAAATCCGGAAATTTCGCGCTGTTTGAATGTGTGTTTGAAGACGAACACACCTCGCAATTCTATCGCGCGACGCCACTGTTTCAAAGCATCATCGTCACTCTCCCAAGCTTTCTGTTGATCAAGTGAAATGCCAAGTTCCTGACGAACCTTCGCGGCTTGCTCTACCAAAGATGCAGACGGTAAAAGTCTCACGGATCGCCAAAGTGGTCTTTCAGCGGGAGATCGCTCACCAAACAATTCGACCAGCGCAATTTGGAACGCTCTCGCTTTACGAATTAAGAAAACTGTATCTCGATCAAGTCTACTTAGATCATATTCTGGCAACGATCGAAATTCGGCCTTTGTGGGCAGTTCATCCGGTGGTTTTGGAAGAAAGAATATCGCCAACGGACGTTTGTAAATACTGTAGGCAAGTTTCTCCAGCTGCGCATATGAGGGTGCCGAGTCGCCCTTTTCCCAAGCTTCAACATCTGCAAGTGTTTTTTTGAGTTTCTTAGCAACGTCCGCTAAAGAAATGTTCGCACTTTCGCGAGCCCACTGAAGGACATTTGGCTGAATACCTGAAACTGGTTCCGCTCTCATTGTTTGTTCTGAGATTCCAAAGTTCAGACCGTCGGCATTAACGGTTTTGTAATCGTAGATTAACTACGCCTATATGTTAGTTCTTCTGATTATACAAATGCAAGCATTGTGGTCCGAATGCGCTAACTATGCTCCACACAAATCAGCTGCGACTCCGCACTCGTCAATCCGGCATCGAACAGCATGCATTGGTGCGGGCCAAGTGTATCGGTCTCGCGGCCCTTTTCACGGAAATAGCGGCATGAGGAGCAGGTGCCGAAGCTGGGTTGTTCTTGTCGCTCCAGCTCTGTTTCCAGCAGGTCGGCCAAGCCCTTGGCCAGACGCCGCCGGGTTTTCCCGCCAAGCTCATCCAGAGAATTTGACAGCTCCGTTAACGGATCCTTCGTGAGAACCCCGATGCCCTTTTCGGTCAATGTCAGACAAATGGAGCGGCCCTCGTTTTCCCGTGGCGACTTGGCAATGAAGCCTTTGCGTTCCAGCGCCTTGATGGTCTGCGAAATCGTGCCCTTGGTGGAACCAAGAAACCGTGTAAGCGCGATGGGCGAATTGGAGAACCGGTTGGCCCGCGCGAGATAGCGCAACGCCTCCCATTGGGCCGGGTTCAATCCACCCTCATGCTCGCCCGCCCGCATCAAACGGGTAAGCCGCTCAAGGGGTGCGAGAATTTCGGCTGTTTCCGTTTTCTCCTTTGCCATGGCTTGCTAGTGCGCCTCGTCCCAGTTCAGCGCGGCGCGGGCATCGACCTGCAATGGCACGGTGAGTTTCACCATGGGCTCCGGCGCTTTCTCCATCACATGCTTCACCACTTTCATGGTGGCTTCAATCTCTTCATCACGGGTTTCGAAGATCAGTTCGTCATGGACCTGCAGCAGCATTTTGGCCGAGAGCTTTGCGGCATCAAGGGCCTCCTGCATGCGGATCATGGCGCGGCGGATGATGTCGGCAGCGGCTCCCTGAATGGGCGCATTGATGGCGGCCCGTTCCATGAAGGCCCGCTCGGAAGCATTGGGCGAAGTGATGCGGGCAAAATGGCAGCGCCTGCCAAAGATCGTTTCCACATAGCCGTTTTCACGGGCAAATTTCTTTGTGTCTTCCATATAGGTCTTGATACCCGGGAAACGGTTGAAATAGGTCTTGATATAGTCGCCCGCTTCTTCTCTCGAGATGGAGAGTTGATTGGCCAAACCGAAGGCCGAAATGCCATAGATAATGCCGAAGTTGATCGCTTTGGCCCTGCGTCGCACGGCGCTGTCCATTCCTTGAATGGGAACGCCGAACATTTCGCTCGCCGTCATCGCATGAATATCAAGCCCTTCGGCAAAGGCCTTCTTGAGCTGTGGAATATCGGCCACGTGGGCAAGCACGCGAAGCTCGATCTGGCTGTAGTCGGCGCTGATAAGTTTGGTGCCGGGTGGTGCGATGAACGCGGTGCGGATGCGCCGGCCTTCTTCAGTGCGCACCGGAATGTTCTGCAAATTGGGATCGGACGACGAGAGCCGCCCGGTAGAGGTGGCAGCCATGGCATAGCTCGTGTGCACCCGCCCCGTGGTGGGATTGATGAAATTGGGCAATGCTTCCGTATAGGTCGAACGCAGCTTGGCAAGCTGGCGCCAATCCACCACGCGCCGCGCCAGTTCTATGCCTTGCGTGGCCAAATCCTCCAGCATGTCCGCATCGGTGCTCCACGCGCCCGTTGCCGTCTTGCGCCCGCCGGGGATGCCCATCTTGCCAAACAGAATGTCGCCCAATTGCTTGGGCGAGCCGATGTTGAAGCGCTCGCCGGCAAGCTCATGGATCTGCGCCTCGATCTTGCCCTGGCCATTGGCAAATTCATTGGAGAGCTTGGCCAGCACGGCGCGGTCGACCAGAATGCCCTCATGCTCCATGGCTTCGAGCACCGGAATGAGCGGGCGCTCCAAAGTTTCGTAAACCGTGACCTTGTGTTTCCTTACCAGCCGTGGCTTCAGCAGCTTCCACAGGCGCAGCGTCACATCGGCATCTTCGGCCGCATAGGCCGTGGCCCGGTCGAGCGGAACTTGTGCGAATGAGATCGCCGATTTGCCGGACCCCGCGACCTCCTTGAAACTGATCGGCTTGTGGCCCAGATGCTTCTCGCTCATCTCATCCATGCCATGGCCGTTCTCGCCCGATTCAAGGGCGTAGGAAATCAGCATGGTGTCGTCGATAGGGCGGATATCCGTTCCGTAGCGCCGCAACACCTGAAGATCATATTTCAGGTTCTGGCCGATTTTCAGAACAGCGGGATTTTCCAGAAGCGGCTTCAGATGGGCGATGGCCTCTTCGAGCTTGATTTGGCCAGCAGTTTTTTCCGAACCAAACAGGCCGCCGCTGCCGCTGGCATGGGCCAGGGGAATGTAGCAGGCCTTGCCTGGTGTAGTGGAAAGGGAAACGCCGACCAGTCCCGCCTGCATGGAATCAAGTGAATCCGTTTCCGTATCGACCGCGACATATCCCTGCTCAGTCGCCCCCGCAATCCAGCGGTCAAGTGCTGCCAACGTGCTGACCGTTTCATAATCCGCGTGGACGAAAGGAATGGCGAGAAGGGCTTTCTCAGCCTCTGCAATGCCATCCGGCCCATCTCCCTCAATCTCGTCATGCCCGGTCTTGAACCGGACATCTTCTTTGGATGCCTCGCCTGGAGGAGATGACCGGGTCGAAGCCCGGTCATGATGAGGAGTGATTGGGACATCTTCGCCACCCTCCGGCGGCCAGAACTTGATCTCGATCACCGCCGGTTCAATGGCCGAACTGTCGGCCTCTAGTTCACCGGCGATCTTCTTGGTGAAGCTGGTGAACTCCAGCGCTTTGAGGAAGCCGATGAGATCGGAAGCCCGCGGCGTATCCACCGCAAAGGAACCCACATCATGTTCCACCGGAACCTTGTCCTCCAGCGTCACCAGGCGCTTTGAAAGCCGCGCCTGCGCGGCAAATTCAATCAGGTTTTCGCGGCGCTTCTGCTGCTTGATTTCAGAAGCCCGCGCCAGCAGCGTTTCCAAGTCGCCATACTCGGTGATAAGCTGCGCTCCGGTTTTGACGCCGATGCCGGGAACCCCCGGCACATTGTCAACACTGTCACCGGCGAGCGCCTGCACATCGACAACCTTGTCGGGCTTCACCCCGAATTTTTCGAGAACCGCCTCTTCGCCAAGCTCCTTGTCCTTCATCGTATCAAGAAGCGTTATACCGGGGCGCACCAGCTGCATGAGATCCTTGTCCGACGACACGATCCGGCAGGTGGCCCCCGCCTCAACCGCTTGCCGCGCATAGGTGGCGATGAGGTCATCGGCCTCGTAATTAGCCTGTTCGACGCTTGCCACATTGAAGGCCCGCGTGGCCTGCCGGATCAGGTCAAATTGCGGTCGGAGGTCAGCCGGCGCCTCGGGGCGGTGCGCCTTGTATTCGGGATAGATCTCGTTGCGGAAGGTTTTCGACGACTGGTCGAAAATCACCGCAAGGTGGGTTGGCTTTTCATTGGCCCGCGTTTCCTTCAGCAGCTTCCACAGCATGTTGCAGAAGCCCTGCACCGCCCCCACGGGCAGGCCGTCGCTCTTGCGGGTGAGCGGCGGAAGGGCGTGATAGGCACGGAATATATAGCCCGAACCATCAACGAGATAGAGATGGTCTCCGGGCTTCAGGCTGGTTGAATGCGACATGGCCATCACTATGCCATTGGGCAGGCTTTGATGCCAGCCTCGCCCACCGGGGCCTGCGGAAAAGCAAGGATAACTTTGTCTGCCGTGTGGCCCAGAACAGCAGGATAGGCCCCAGCACACCGGCAGCAGTTGTCAGCAATGCAATGCTGCCGAGATCGGAAACAACCTGGTATTTCAGCAGCAGGCTGCGCGTGCCTGCCATGAACAGGAAGAACGCGAGATAGATAACGATGGAGTTTTCACCGGCATAGCGCAAAGGTGCCGCAAGCCTTGTCTTGGACAAAAGCACGCCCGTTGAGACCACAGCCGATGCCCCGATGAAGCCAAGAGCAAGGCTGAAGCCCGGCATGGCCGCATAACCCGTCCGCACCATCATGGTGTTGCCCACCGCCCAGATGAAGAGGCCCGCGAGGATGGTTGGAACCGATTTGAAATTCACCCCTTCGGCGAATTTGAACACATAAGCCGCCAGCCAATAGCCCGCGAAGAAATAGACAAAGCGCGCGGCAAATTCATCGATCAGCATGTGCCCTGTTTCGATGGGCGCCATTTCGAGCGCTGCACCCGCCAGAAACACATAGAGCGGCGGCGCAAAGCGCGTGGCCTTCACCACCACGAAAAATACTGCCAGCATGTAAATGAACCACAGGGTGCCGAAGGGTTCCACATAGCCCAAGGCATAGGCCTTGAGCAGGCCGTCGGTCCCTTCCGCCTGGTAAATGCCATAGCCCTTGGTGGCGAACTGGATGGTCATCCACAGGATATAGAAATAGGCAAAATGCAGAACTTTGCTGTCAAGGTATTCGCGCCACGGCCGGTTGATGCGCGATGCCAGGAACAGGCCGGAAATCATGAAGAAATCCGGCATGCGGAAGGGCTTGGCCCAGGCAATGAAATCATGCAGCCAGGAGATACCGCCAGCGGCGTTTTCAACGCCAAGGGTGGAATGCATGAGCACCACCAGCACGATGCAGATGCCCTTGGCATAATCCACCCAACTGACACGGGCTTGGTTCTGAGGCATGGCAATATCCTTAACGTCCCAGGCTGGGACAACTGCCAATCCCGTCGCAAAAACCCTGCCATTGCGAAACGTGCGGGCGCTGGGCTATAGCTGCCCCGTCAACGGCCTTAGCACCCGTAGCTCAGATGGATAGAGCGCTGCCCTCCGAAGGCAGAGGCCAGGGGTTCGAATCCCTTCGGGTGCGCCAATAACTAATTGAAATAATTATATTATTATAAGTTACCTGACCGCCACTTGAATCCGTTGATAGATTGCTCACCACCTGCTCACCACATCGGCGAGTTTCGTGACCAAAATTGGGTAAAACCGGCCCTATGTATCATCCGCAGGAAGAGCCGGGGGTTATTCAGCACGTAAGCCGGATGGCCGTGATGCATGCCAATGAAGCCAGCAACTGGGACCGCTTGCATGAGGGCTGGCAAGTTGGCTGCATCAATCACAGTGAAGCCTATGCGACCTTGGAAAGCTGTACGAACCAAGTAGAATCGTACTTTTCCCGCTTGCGCCGGATGATACGCGGCCAGCACCATCATGTGTCAGCCCGCTACCTTGCTCAATATGCGAACCACGCCGCATGGCTGGAAGACCATCGGGGCATGCCAAATGGCGAACTGGCCGGACGTGTTGGCGATCTGGCTTTGGCGCATCCGGTTTCTAGGAACTGGAAAGGCTACTGGCAGAAGGTAAAATAACTGCGTCGTTGTTTAAATGTTCCGTTGACTATTCTTGCGTGACGCGTCCGAATCCGCTAGGTTCTCTTTCAAGCCGGTCGAGGGCACAACAACTTTCAAGGAGCAACTAAACGTGACAGGGAAGCACATGAACATCAAAAAACTCATGGAGGAGAAGGCTTTTCGCTTAAAGCAAATAGAAAATTTGCATAGTGAAATCAAAGGATTAGAAGTGGCCATCAGACTGATGAACGGAGAGGATGACACGGATGTTTCACAAAACAACGGAAGCCCAAAACAACGGGCAAGAAACGTAAAGGGTACGGTTTTGTCCATTGTAACAAGCTCAGAATCAGCGGGCGTTACCGTGAACGAACTTATGAATAAGGCCAAAACAGACGGAGTTGCCCTAGAG
>JBAVOA010000073.1:0-5761 GCA_049691635.1 Aestuariivirga sp.
CAGCATGGCCTTTCGATCATCAAGCAGATTGCGGCGCGAAAGAAGCCGGGCGAGGCGGTCAATGTGCTGACCCATTGCAATGCCGGGTGGCTGGCCACGGTGGACTATGGAACCGCGACAGCGCCTATCTATCTGGCCAGCGAAGAGGGCATTCCGGTTCATGTCTATGTCGACGAGACGCGCCCGCGCAACCAGGGGGCGCAGCTCACGGCCTGGGAGCTCAACAATCACGGGGTTCCGCACACACTGATTGTCGACAATGCGGGCGGGCATTTCATGCAGCACGGCCAGGTGGATATGGTGATTGTGGGAACCGACCGCACCACCGCCAATGGCGATGTGTGCAACAAGATCGGCACCTATCTCAAGGCACTGGCCGCGAAGGACAACAATGTTCCCTTCTATGTGGCTTTGCCGTCACCCACCATTGACTGGACGATCCATGACGGGGTGAAGGAGATTCCCATCGAGGAGCGTGATGCGGCGGAAGTTATCTTCGTGCAGGGCAGTGGTGCTGATGGCAAGACCACCCGGGTGCGGATTTCTCCGGAAGGCAGCCCTGCGGCAAATCCGGCCTTTGATGTAACACCAGCGCGCCTCATCACCGGGCTGATCACCGAGCGCGGCATTGCCAAGGCTTCAACCGAAGGCCTGAGAGCCCTGTTTCCCGTGCGTGGTTAGCGTTTACCGCTATTCGGATTCCTTCAGTTTCTGGGCATAGACGTTGATGATCAAGGCGCTCAGTAGGATCAGGCCGCGGATCAGTATTTTCAGGAAACTGTCGATCTGGATGTGATCGAGGCCGTTGTTCAATACGCCGAGAACCAGGAGGCCGATGATCGTATTGCCGATGCCGCCTCGCCCGCCAAACAGGCTGGTGCCGCCCACCACGACGGCGGCGATCGCGTCGAGGAGGTAGCTGTCGAACTGGTTCTGCTGGGCGGAGCCGAAATAGGCGACCGCCAGCATGCCGGCGATGCCGGTACACATGGCGGAAATCACCATAACGGAACCGATGATGAATTTGACATTGACGCCGGAATACTCCGCCGCCTCGCGGTTGCCGCCGGTCATGTAGATGTAACGGCCAAAGCGCGTGTAGGTCAGCACGAGATGGCCCACGCCGAGGAAAATAATGGCCACGATGATGGTCCAGCGGATGCCGAATACGGATCCGGAGCCCAGTACGGTGATCAGATCTGGATAGGAATAGGCAATCTGGCCGCGCACCAAAAGGGCCGAAACACCATTGGCGATCTGCATGATGGCCAGCGTCATGATGAATGACGGAATGCCGATCCAGGTGACACCGAAAGCAGTAATAAGGCCAAAGGCGAGCGCCGTGAGCAGAGTCAGCACAATGGCAATGATACCGGGCAGCGGCAGGTTGGCGATATTCACATAGTCCGGCTGCAGGGTGAAATAGGCAACCGTGATGCCAACCGCATTGGCCACGGCTGCAACCGAAAGGTCAATCTCCGCGGTCAGAATCACATAGGTCAGGCCTACCGCAATCATCGCCGTGATCGAAATCTGCGACAGGATGTTCATGAAATTGACCATCGTGAAAAACGATGAGCTTGCCACGGTGAAAAAGATCACCAGCGCCAGCAGGGTGAAGACCGGTGCGATATTGCGCAGTTGATCCTTGAGGAGGCCTTTGAGACGGTTCGGCTTTTCTATGTCAGTCGCATTCATCTCAGCTTTTCCCTACGCCGCCGCCAGTAGGTCGGCCTTGTGGATTGTTCCACTATTGAATTCCTTGGCCACGGTACCTTTGCGTAACACGCTCACGCGGTCGGCAAGTGTCAGGATGGTTTCAGGTTCGGTCGAAAGCACGAGGATGGCAACTCCCCTGTCGCGCAAATCCTTTACAATGCGGATGACATCTTCCTTGGCACCCACATCCATACCGCGGGTGGGTTCTGACAGGATGAGAACTTTCGGAAGATGGGTCAGCCACTTGGCGAGCGCCACCTTCTGCTGGTTGCCACCCGACAGGGAGCCCAGCGTCATGTTGGGGTTGGGCGGCCTGATCTGCAGATCCTTGGTGCGCAGGCCAGCAATGGCGCGTTCGGATTTCGGCTTAAGAAGCAGGCGGTGGATGCGGTCGAGGATGGCAATCGAGATGTTCTTGTAAACCGGTTCGGTGCGAAATAGCATCATGCGGCGGTTTTCCGGCACAAAGGCAATTCCCTGACTGCGGGCAGACGCGGTCGACTTGAATGATTTCTGCAGTCCATTGAGCAGGAAGCGGCCCCGTTTCAGCCGGACTTTGCCGAACAGGGCGCGGGCCAGTTCAATCTGTCCGCAGCCCATGAAACCGTAGACGCCGGTGATTTCTCCGGCGCGCAGCTTGAGCGAGACGTCGTGCAGCAACTTGCCATCGCCAATGGCTTCTGCGGCCAGCACGATAGGTTTTGAATCATCACCCTTCAGATCGGCGCTTTCACCCATGTGCATGCCGATTGAGCCTCGTCCGATCATGTGGGAAATGACCGCGTCCTTGGTGAGCGTGACGGCTGGCTCAGTTGCAACTTTCTTGCCGTTGCGGAAAACCGTCACGGTATCTGAAATTTCAAGCACGTCATCGAGAAAGTGCGAGATGAAAATGATGCCGCGGCCATCGGCCTTGATCTTGCGCAGGACTTCGAACAGCCGCTTTACCTCAGGCGGAGAGAGTGCCGAAGTCGGCTCGTCCAGAATAATGATGCGGGCCCCTGAAAACAGGACGCGCGACAGCTCCACGAGCTGCTGCAGGCCAACGGGCAGGGATCCCATCAACCGCTTGGGGTCAATATCGAGGCCGAGACTGGCAATGAGCCGTGTAGCCTCCTTGTTGATGCAGGCCCAGTCCACGGTGCCTAGTTTTGTCAGGGGCTGGTGGCCGAGAAAAACATTCTCGGCAACGGTGAGGTCCGGAACCGTCGAGAGTTCTTGGTGCACCATGCCGATGCCGGCGGCCAAGGCTTCGCGCGCTGAGCGGAAGTGCACCCGGTTGCCGTCAATGCGCATTTCACCTTCATAGTCGGGATAGACACCGGCGATGATTTTCATGGTGGTGGATTTGCCAGCGCCGTTCTCGCCGACGAGACCGTGAATCTCGCCTGGCCGTAACACCAAATCAACATCCTTCAGCGCCGCAATGCCGCCAAATGATTTTGAAACGCCTGATAATTCGAGCAGGGGCGGCAAGCCGCCCCCGCCATTTGATTGAGCCGTCATAAACCGGTCAGATCAGGAAGTTCTTCTGCAGCCAGAGATGACCGGGTGCGGTTTCCTTGGTGATAACGGGTCCGTCGGCCAGGATGAAGTCAGGAATGTCTTTTCCCGCTTTTTCCCCGCCCTGTACAGCAGCAACACCTGCGGCTACTGCCCAGCCATGAATACGGCAGGATGGGTTGCGCACGGTTGCCAGCATGGTGCCGTCAAGCACTGCCTGCACGGCAGGTGGCATGGCATCCACACCAGCGATAATGATGCCTTCGCGGCCCTTCTGCTTCATGACCTGATGGGCGGCGAGCGCCATGTCGTCATTGTGGAAGAAGGCCCCTGCGATATCCGGGTTCTGCGTCAGGATCGAATCCCAGATACGGGCGACCTTGGTTACATCCCAATCGGCCGGCTCTTCATTGACCACTTTCACATCCGGAAATCCAGCCGTCACCTGCTTGAAGCCCTTGGCTCGTCCCTGGGCGCCGGAATGGCCGAGCGCGCCCTGGGTCATCACCACATTGCCCTTGCCGCCGATGGCGGCCATGAGCTGCGATGTGACGGAAGAGCCCATCATGACGTTGTCCGGTGCGATGAAGGTATGGATGGCGATTGTTCCCGGAGGGGCAACCAGCGTGTCCATGGCAATGACCGGGGTTCCGGCGTCAATCATCTTCTGGATGGGATCGGTGAGCGTGCCGATGCCGAAGGTCTGGATGGCGACGAAATCCCACTTCTGAGTTGCCATGTTGTCGATGGCCGCGCGCTGCTTGGTTGCGGCCAATTCGCCGTCAAACCAGGTAATTTCAACATTCATGAGTTTGCCCCAGGCTTCCGCTGCCTGCTTGCCCTGGGCGCACCATGACGCCTGAAGACCGGCGTTCGAGAAGGCTGCCTTCATGGGTTTTCCGGCTGACGCCAAGGATTGCGCCATGGCCGGGTCAAATCCTGCGTCTGCCAGCAATGCACCAGCAAGCGCTGTAGCACCGATTGCCTTGAACACGTCACGGCGGGTTCTGGCTTCTTTAATCAGATCGTCAAGCATAGCATCTTCTCCCATTGGAATTTTATAAGGTAGGTCTGCAATTCTGCCCTCATTAACGAGAGTGTTTGACGACTAATGTTCCGGGGCTAGGCATCCTCCATTGATAATTCTGGAGCCAGCGGGGCTTACTGTCAATTTCTTTTATAATACTAATGGGCTGTTCGGGCTGGACTGCTCTGCTCAAAAAGCATGCACCGGCGGGAGCAAGAGTTTCATGGACGGCTTGTTGGGTGAATTTTCAACTTGCGGGTTTGCAGTGAATCCATAAAAGCTTGGCCGCATGAAACCTGATATTTTCTCGCTTGCCGGAAAGCGCGCGCTCGTGACAGGTGCAAGCCGCGGCATCGGGCGCGCCATTGCCGAAGGCTTGGCCCGCGCCGGGGCTGACGTGGCGATATCGGCCCGGTCGGAGTCCGCGCTGGCGGAAACCGCAGAGGCCATCCGCGCGCGAGGCGGCAAGGCTTTTCCCGTGGTTATGGATGTGTCTCTTGTCGCCAGTTGCAGGGCAGGTGTAGCCGCCGCGGCGGAAAAACTGGGCGGACTGGAAGTTCTGGTGAACAACGCGGGCATGGAACAGGTTTCTTCTTCCCTTGAGGTTGAGGAGGATTTGTGGGACCGTATCGTCGACACAAATCTCAAAGGCGCATTTTTCGTGGCCCAGGCGGCGGCGCGCGTCATGCGCGGTGGTGCGATCCTGAACATTTGTTCACTCACCTCGGAGCGCGGCATTGCTACGGCGGTTCCCTACGGCTCATCCAAGACCGGGCTGCTTGGCATGACGCGGGCCTTGGCCGTTGAATGGGCGCCCCTGAACATCCGCGTTAATGCACTGGAACCGGGCTATTTCCGCACAGCATTGACAGAAACCTTCTACCAGAATGAGACATGGCAGCAGGCGATGCTGGCAAAAATTCCCCTGCAGCGGTTCGGCGAGTTCGACGATCTTGTAGGCGCCAGTATTTTTCTCTGCTCCGATGCCGCGCGCTATGTGACGGGCATTTGCCTGCCCGTCGACGGCGGAACACTTCTGCACTTTGACAACGGATACCCTGATGACAAAACCAGTCAATTTTCACGAGCTCGTAAAACTCCCGGCGGTACAGCGGCAAAGGCTTCTGCAGCGCACGGAGACCGATCTTTCTTCATATGAAGAGAAGGTCCATGCAATTATCGATGCCGTGCGCAAGGAAGGCGATGAAGCGCTCGCCCGCTTCGCCCGTGATTTCGACAAGGCTCCCGTTAAAGCCCTGGAGATTGCCGCCACCGAAGCTGATTTTGCCGCCGCTGAAAAAACCCTGGATCCGGAGGTGCGCGCCGCCATGGAATTTGCGGCGCATTCGATCCGCAAATTTCACGAGGACCAGAAGCCGGAAGAAATGTGGTTGCATGAAATCCGCGCCGGCGCTTTTGCAGGGGACCGGACACGGCCTATTCCTTCTGCCGCCTGCTATGTGCCGCGTCGCAAGGGGGCGTTTCCCTCCGTCGCCTTGATGACCTCCATTC
>JBAVOA010000074.1:0-2972 GCA_049691635.1 Aestuariivirga sp.
GTCATAGCGCGCCGCAATCGTTCCATCGGGCGCGAATAGCAGCGAGCGGTTAACCAGCCTGTCCGCCGTCACGCGCAAGGCCAGCGATCCCACATGGAGCCAGATGCCAAGCTCGCGCGCCAACTGCGAAAAGCCCGCAACGCTGGCGTCATTCTGTTCCGTGACCACAAGCGACCGCAACCGTTCGCGGTCCGATTCGAAGATATTGGTCATCTCCGGAGTGAGCACATAGTGCGCGCCCTTGGCCACCGCTTCACGGACCATCGCACTTGCGTCACTCAGATTCCGCGCCATATCGACGCCGGATCGCATCTGGACAAGGGCTGCCTTGAAGCTCACGTGACCATAAGCAACTGGTCAAGCCCGCCGCGGCGCTCAAGCTCATGCAAATCGTCGCTGCCGCCCACATGGGTTTCGCCGATGAATATCTGCGGCACGCTGCGCCGCCCGTTCGCCCGCAGCATCATCCGCTGCCGTTCGGCGGCATCGCCACTCACGTCAATCTCGTCATAGGAAGCACCCTTCCTCGCCAAAAGGGATTTTGCGGAGTGGCAGTAGGGGCAGCTGCGTGTCGTATAGATGGTAATCTTGGTCATGATCTTTTCCGTCAGCCAATATGAGGCCGCCTGGGCTCAAGAACAAGGGCGAAGGTGAGCACATCCACCTGGGCCGCCCCGGCCTTCTTGAGAACAGCGGCACAGCTTCCAGCTGTTGCCCCCGTGGTTAACACATCGTCAACCAGCAGAACCCGGCGCCCCGCAAGAGTGCCCGCCCCCTCTGGCATCACCTGAAAAACCTTGGCCACATTCCTCCGCCGTTCGTCGAAACTTAAGCCCACCTGCGAACGCGACGCCTTGGTCCGCTGGAGCAGATCAGTCCGGTAGTCTTTGCCAAACTGGCGGGAAATCTGCTGCGACAAAATGGCCGCCTGGTTGAAGCGCCTCCTCCATAGGCGCAAGCGGTGCAAGGGCACCGGAATGATGACATCGGCCTCCTGAATGAGCTGCCGCCCGGCGCGCGCCATTAAACGCCCCATCAGCAACCCGGCCTCCAGGGTGTCCCGGTATTTCAGCGCATGGACAATCCGCCGCGAGGCCTCATCATAGGCCACCGCCGCCCGCGCCCGTTCCCACTGCGGCGGCTCGGCCAGGGCTGCGGGACTAATGGCCCCTTCCCCCTGGTCATAGGCAAAAGGCACCCCCAGCACATTGCAGAAAGGCGCATCAATATGTTTGAGATTGCTCCAGCAGGCATGGCACAAACTGGCCGGCTCCAGAACCGGCTCGCGGCACAACAGACACTTCGGCGGCACCAGAAAATCGATCACGCCCCGCCACAGGTTTTTGCCCCATGCGTTGAATGCAGGTGACCGCTGATCGGACACTTCGTCCATGGCTTTTTCGCAAGACCTCATCTAAAGCAGGGCCAATCAGGAGCACACCGGGAATGTCCTTTGCAAGAAAAGATTTGGAACGCCTCGCCGACATCGTGACAATCGCCGCCGATCAGGAAATCATGCCACGCTTTCGCAGCCTCGCCGAAGGCGCAATCCGTGAGAAGACCTCGGCACTGGATCTGGTAACCGATGCCGATGAAGCGGCAGAGGCCGCAATCAAGGCAGCCGTCGCCAAGGCATTCCCGAAGGCCGTCTTTGTGGGAGAAGAATCCGTTGAAAAAGACCGGGGCCTTCTCACTAAAATTGCCGGCGCTGAAATGGCCATCATCATCGACCCGGTGGATGGCACCAGCAATTTCGCCTGGGGCTTGCCGCTCTTCGGCGTATTGGCGGCGGTCGTCAGGAATGGCGAAACAATAGCTGGCGTCATTTACGATCCCGTCGGCCGCGATTTCACCTTCGCCATGAAAGGCGGTGGTGCCTGGGCCAAGTCCGAAAGTGGCGCTGTCCGCGATATCCGCGTTGCAAAGCCAACCGGACTTGCGAATATGACCGGGATCACCTCGTGGTATCTGATGCCCGAACCCATGCGTTCAAGCGTGGCTGCCAATCTGGCCAGGACCAGGGCCAGTTTTGCCTACCGCTGTGCAGCCCATGAATACCGCATGGTTGCTGAAGGGCTGGTGGACTACTCCCTGCATTACAAACTCATGCCCTGGGATCACGCCGCCGGTGTGCTCATCCACGCGGAGGCTGGCGGCTATTCCGCTCTCTTGGACGGCAGTCCTTATCTCCCGACAAAATTTGAGGGTGGCATCATCTCCGCTCCCAACCGCGAAAGCTGGCAGATGGTTCATGACGCCCTGCTCGGCTAGGCCCATAGGACACCGGCATTGGAAGAAATTTTCGACCGTAATTTGTATCTCGCACGGCTGGAGCGAGCGAAAGCCTCAAGGCCGGATATCCTGAGTCATTCCATCGCCACGGAACTGGCCGAGCGGCTGGAACCCATAACGCGCGAATTCAAGCGCGCTTGCCTCATCGCACCCGATCCCGCGCCCATCGCCGCCGCCCTCCGCACCTCAGGCAAAGTTGGTAACCTGGAAATTATTGTACCCGCCGCCTCGGAAATCCTTGATCTCAAAACCGGCGGCTTCGATGCGGTCTTTGACATTCTCGATCTTCATCTGGTGAACGATGTTCCCGGAACTCTCATTCAACTTCGCCGCGCCCTTGCTCCCGATGGGTTGTTGATGGCCTGCCTGTTTGCGGGCCAAACCCTGGTTGAGCTGCGCCAGTCCTGGCTTGAGGCCGAAGAACTGGTCACCGGCGGCGTGTCACCGCGGGTGGTGCCCAT
The DNA here is from genome assembly GCA_049691635.1 of Aestuariivirga sp. GTDB lineage: Bacteria > Pseudomonadota > Alphaproteobacteria > Rhizobiales > Aestuariivirgaceae > Aestuariivirga. The sequence goes on from JBAVOA010000074.1 coordinate 2,754, forward strand.
GATTGATGTCCGCGAAATGGGCGGCCTCCTGCAGCGCGCCGATCTCGCCCTTCCCGTGGTCGACCTCGACCGCACTATCGTGCGCTACCCCGATGCGATTGCCCTCATCCATGAAATCAGGTCACTGGGGCTTTCCAACCCTATGACCGGCCGCGCCCGCAAGCCCGTCACCCGCAATCTCCTGGGCGAAGCCATCTCAATCTACCAGCAGAAATTTTC
>JBAVOA010000075.1:0-10098 GCA_049691635.1 Aestuariivirga sp.
CTTCAGCGCATTGTTTTCATCGCTCACATCGAAGCGGCCGGAGAATTTTCCGGCCAGCCAATCGGCCTGGTGCAGGATGCGGACCGCCCCCTTCTGCAGGGTGAGTGCCCGGGCCAGCGGCGAGGAACCGCCGCGCGCCGCCGTTTCGGCAGGCGCCACGGCCGTAACCCGGTCAACCTCGGCGCGCTCCGCCAGATCATTATACATGGAGGCAAGGCCCAGGGGCACTCCCCGCCCATCAACCGCGAGGACCGTACCCGAAGTGCCATCAATGGCCAGCGCCAAAACATTCAGCCCCTTCAGATCAAGCGCCGCAAAAGCCCGCTCAACCGCCGCCCACCATATCTTGGGATCCTGCAAACTCCGCCCGAAGTCCACAAGCGGCGCAACAATGGGCGCCGTGGACATGGCCGCCAAAGCACCCGCCCGATCCGCCGCCGCGATCCGCACGCCGGAGGTTCCCACATCAATGCCAAGGACAACGTCAGTCATGCAAGGTCTTTCAATTCATTACAATCAGTATGAGGAACTAAGCCACAGCTCGGAACCGTACGCCGGGCTAGTCCAATCATTTTCAAATTTGCCTGACGATCAATGTATCATCGGGCATTCAATTCTCATAGGTGAGAGTGCCTCCCGCCTTCGCGGGCTTGCTCATCTTTGCCCGTTCGGCCAGGCCCAGCGGCACCCCCTAGGCCCAACGCACCTATCTGGCGGTTCGCGCCCCGACGCGCTACTCTATCCCTCCGACAGCCCCGCGAAAGAACGCTGTGTTTTGCTTTGGCGGAATGCGTCGAAGGAGCCGGCCCTATGATGTTCCAACAGCCGATTGATGCGGTGATTATCGGGGCCGGTGCGGCGGGCCTCTTTGCGGCCGACCGGCTGAACCGGGCGGGCCTGTCGTTTTTGATCCTCGAGGCCGATGACCGGGCGGGAGGCCGCGTCCAGTCCCGGCGCGAGATCGGCACTGATCTTGGGCTGGTTCTTGATGAAGGGGCCAATCTCATCAACTCCACCGATACACTGGCCATTGGCCTTCTGAACCGCTTTGATGTTCCCTATGTCAGGCGCCTGCCCCGCGGCGTCGATCACATGCACTATCTGCTCGATGGCAAGTGCTATGATCAGGCCGGGATGCAGGGCCTGCTGTTTCAGGCCGGGGAACCGGCGCTGCGCCACATGGCCCAGGACCAGGCCGTGTGGGACCAGGATGCCGAACGCGATATCGACCCCCGTTTCATTGCCGAGAGCATCGCCGCCTACCTGCGCCGCATCGGGGCGGACCGCTCCCTGGTGGCGCTGCTCCATTCCTTCTTCTGGAGCGAATATGGCCGCCAGCTCGAGGAATTGAACCTGCATGTGCTGTTTGACTATCTTAAACTCGATCTGGCACGCCGGAGCTTCAAGCTGATCCCCAATGCCGACGAGGCCTATACCGTGCCGGGCGGCACCGGACAGATCATGATGGGGCTGGAAGTGGCATTTCACGCCCACATCAAATATGGCCGCCGGGTGTTCCAGATTTCTGACCGGCTCAAAGATCATGTGCTGGTCGAGTGCCACACCAGCCAGGGCGACACGGAAGCCTATCCCGCAAAGGCGGTGTTATATGCCGCCCCCCTGCACAGCCTGCGCGATATTCTGGTGTCCGTTTCCGGCGTGAAGCGGGAAAGCCTCAATCAGGCCCGCGAGGTGACCTATGCCCGCGGCACCAAGCTGCACATGAAATTCCGGAAGGGCTTTCACAAGGTCTATGGCTATCCCGGCATATTGCTGACCGACAGCGGCGAACAGATCTGGCCTTCCGATATCGGCCAGGGCGGCGGCGGGCTGATGACGGTCCTGACCGGGCCCATGCCGCCGAGCGAGGAAGCGCTGGCCCAGCGGGTGCGCCAGGTGCTGGAAATTCTCGACATCGCCGCCCCCGGTGCGAGCGCTTTCTTTGTGGGCGTTGAACGCAGCGATGCGCCCATGAGCTATTCCGGCTCGCTCCGACCCGGCGAGGTGGCCGACCTTGCGATCCACAGGGGCAGCGAGCGCTGGATCACCATGGGCGAAGCCAGCGGCGGCGAATTGCAGGGCTACCTCGAAGGCGCCTTCCGCAGCGCCGAGGAAGGAACAACGCGGCTGATCCTGCAATTGCGCAAGGCCCAGGCCGTGCTCCAGATGTCAGGAAATGGCACGCGGCCGAACGTGAAAACTTCAAGAGGCCGGACCTGATCGTTCTCACGCCGCCACATGGAACCTGGCATCGGCCTGGTCCAGGCGCTTGCGGATTTGCGTGACGATCAGCGAGTCATCGGGCACGCAGTTGTCGTAGGTCAGATATTCCCCCGCCTTCACCGGCTTGATCACCTTGGCCCGTTCGGCCAAGCCCAGCGGCACCGCATTGGCGGTTCGCGCTTGCCCGGCGGTCATGGCCCAGGCACGGTATTCGGTTTCACCGATCTTGCCCAGATTCTCTCCCGCCTTGAGATCGCGCTTGGCCACCGTGATGGCTTCCGCTACCGGATGATCCAGCGGCTGCATGTCGGCGCGATGATGGAGCACGGCCTTCGCCGCCGAGAGCGGCACCTCAAGGCTGGTGAGATGATAGGGCCGCATGATGGAGAAGAACGGTCCCTTGCCGACCTTCAGATCAATCATACGTTCAAGCACGCGCGGATGATCGGTTTCCACAATGCAGAATACGCCGGGCGCTACGCCCTTGCCGATCGAATAATCCACGCAGCCAGATTTTGATAAAACTCCGCCGTGGGATTTCGGAATGAGCACCGAACTGAGTTCCTCACGCGTGGCCGCAGGGCCGTGCATGCCCGGCACGTCGGGAACCAGGCCCGTGCAATTGGCAATTGCAACCATTTCAATCATCGTCTTGGAGCCATCGACGAACTCCACCAGCATGCGGGCGTTCATGTTGCGGGCTCTCGCCTCCGTTTCATATTCGCTTGGCACCGCATCGAATTTCAGTGGATTGTTCTTGCCCTTGCCGGCGCAGACAATTTTCAAACCGAGCGATTGGGCAAAGCCGATCAGCTCGATGGCGCAGGCCGGTTCATCGCCCATGGCTCCTGTATAGACAACCCCGGCGCTTTGCGCCTGCGCCTTGAGATGGCGGCCGATGGTGATGTCGGCTTCGACATTCAGCATCACCACATGCTTGCCTTGCGCAATGGCCTCGAGCGCAAAACTGGTGCCCGAATTCGGATTGCCCGTGGCATCGATCACCACATCGATGCGGCCGGCCGCCACAAGGGCTGACAGGTCTTCGGTGATGGCAAACTGGCCGCGCTCAATGGCCCGGTCAATATCGTTGGCGGATTTTGCCATGGCAATCCGCTCAGGTGCATGTCCAGCAAGGAGGGCTGCATCCCGCGCGCGCGCCGGGTTCACTTCCGAAATGGCACCAAGCCGCAGGCCCGGCATCAGGGCGAGCTGCACCACGATGTCGGTGCCCATTTGGCCAGCGCCCGCCAGGCCGATGGTCACCTGCCGTCCCGCTTCCGCGCGGGCTTTCAGTTCCGTGACCAGGGCTGAAACATTTGCAATCATGACTTGTTCTTTTTCTTCGGCTTGTCGGGCAAGCGGCGCGGTGCATAGACCGTGAGACTTTCGCCCTTGGCCAGATCCTGCGGCTGCTTGCCATAGGATTTGAAGCGCTTGAGCACGCTCACCATTTGCGTCTCATCCAAAATAAACGGCTTGCCGGCAAGGCAGGCCGCCCAATACATCTTGCAGAGCGATTCAATTTCGCCTGCCAGCCACAGGGCCTTGGCCAGCGTCGGGCCAAAACAGATCTGGCCGTGATTGGCCAGCAGGCAGGCGGTGCGCCCTTCCATCGCTTTCAACATGGTGTCCGACAGTTCCTGGGTGCCGAACTCCGCATAGTCCGAAACGCGAAGCGATGTGCCCCCAGTGACGCCGATCATATAGTGGAAGGCGGGAACCTCTCTCCGCAGGCAGGCGAGCGCGGTCGCGTAGGTGGAATGCACGTGGACGATGGCCTTGGCTTCCGGCCGCTTGCGGAAAATATCCATGTGCATGCGCCATTCGGTGGACGGCAGATAGTCGCCCCGGTAATTGCCCTCCAAGTCCATGTCGACCACATGGTCGGGCTTCATTTTTTCATAGACGATGCCAGAGGCGGTCATGAGGAATCCTTCCTCGGTGCGTACGCTCACGTTGCCGGAGGTGCCCTGGTTGATGCCCTCCGCGTTCATTTTCAGGCACGTCGCAATGACCTCGCGGCGCAGCTCGAGATGCTTCAGTTTTTTCATGTCGGTTCCAGTTGTGAAGGATTGACTTAGCGGCATTCATTGAAGAGTGTCCAAGCCATCATAGGAAAGCCGACATGGATTTACAATTGCCCCGTGGAATAGCCGTTATTGACGCCGGAAAGACCAATACCAAGGTGGTACTCTTCGGCCCCGACGGCAAGCCCCGCACCGAGCGCAAGGTGGCAAGCCTGAACCACGAGGGCCCGCCCTACCGTGCCATTGATCCTGCTCCGCTGGTGGCCCTTTGCCGCATGGCGCTGCCCGAACTCGATGCCATTCTGCCCATCGATGTGGTGGTCATCTCCGCCCATGGAGCTGCGCTGGCTTGTGTAGCAGGCGATGGGTCGCTGGCCCTGCCGGTGATGGACTATACCGCCGAGCCTCCGCCGGAGATCATCGCCGCCTATCGCAAGATGCAGCCGCCCTTCGATGAGGTTTACAGCCCGCTGCTGCCCATGGCGCTGACCCACGGCATGCAGCTTTTCTGGCAGCAGCAGGCCTTCCCGAAAGATTTCGCACGGATCAGAACGGTGGTGCCGTGGATTCAATATGTGGCCTATTTGTTGAGTGGAAAACTGGTGACGGAAATTTCCGGCATGGCCTGCCAGACCCACCTCATGAATATCCGCGACGGCGGCTACTCCTCACTGGTGAAGCGCATGGGCTGGGATCCGCTGTTTCCGCCCATGGCGAAAGCCTGGGAAACCATCGGTACCTTGCGCGGCGAATTTCTGGGCGGGAATTTCCGCGGCCGCGCGGCGGTCCTTGCCGGAGTCCATGATTCCAACGCCAATTATCTGCGCTACCTCGCGGCGGGCCAGGAGAAATTCACCCTGCTCTCCACCGGCACCTGGATCATCGGCTTTGACACGGAAACCAAACTTGCAAGCCTGAATCCGGAAAAGGACACCGTATCCAACACCGATGTTCTGGGAAACAGGGTGGGCTGCTGCCGCTTTTTCGGCGGCCGGGAATTCGAACTTCTGAGCAGTGGTGCTTCCGGTGACGTGGCCACCCTCGCCGCCGTGCAAGAGTTGATCCGCAGTTCCACCTATGCCCTGCCCAGCTTTTCCGATGGCGGCGGGCCAGTACCCCACACGGGCAGCCGTGGAAAAATCGTGGGCGATGTGCCCGCAGATCCCGAACAAAAGGCAAGCCTCGCCTCGCTCTATTGCGCCCTCATGGTGGCGGAGTCTCTGGAAGCACTGAACTCCCGCCATGACATTATCGTGGACGGACCTTTTTCAAGGAACCTGATTTTTCTGCAGGTGCTGGCCCAATTGCGGCAGGGGCAAAAGGTCCTGGCCTCGGACCTGCGCGATGGCACCACTGCCGGGGCCGCCTGCCTCGCCCTGATGCCCGTTGGCATTCTGCCCCGCGTACCCCTCTCGCTCACCACAATTGCGTCGCAAAATCTTTCCAACCTCGACTCCTATCAACAGGCGTGGCGAAAGCTGGCCCATGAAAACCATGCTTAGGAACTGAACATGCTGGATCACATCGGTTATTCCGTGAGCAATTTGAAGGCCTCCCGGAGCTTCTATGAAAAGGCTCTCACACCCCTGGGACTTAAGGTGCTCATGGAGGTGACCCCCGAAATGACCGGCACCGGTGACACCCATGTGGGCATGGGCGCTGACCGGCCTTTCTTCTGGTTTGGCACGGGCGGCAAGACCTCACACGGCACCCACGTGGCCTTCGCAGCACAGAGCCGGAAAATTGTCGACGCGTTTTATGCCGCAGCCATAGCCGCCGGCGGAAAAGACAACGGCAAGCCGGGTGTCAGACCCCATTACCACGAAAATTATTACGGTGCCTTCGTGCTTGATCCCGATGGGAATAACATCGAGGCCGTCTGCCATCTGCCTGCCTGAGGAATTAACCGAACTGCAACCATCGAAGCGCACACTCACAACTCTGTAAAAGGTGTACCCCATGCGTAGTGAAACCCTGGCCCGCGACGAAGTCTCCGTTTTCACCCTGACCTGCCCCGGCAGCGATTGCGCCGATGAAAGGGTCCATGACATCCAGCTCCGCGGCAATCTGCCCCTGCTGATCGGCAATGATGTCCTGGCCGAAATCAGCCACGCCGACTTGCTCGAAAGCTGGGAAACTGCCGTGGCCCTTCCCCTTAAGGACCTCAACGCCATGACCACGCTGGCGGGCCAGCGCCTTAGCGACATGCTGGAGGAAAACCTCGATGCGGAAGACCTGACCGAACTGGTTTCCGACGCCGCCGTGCTCTTTCTGCTCGCCATGCGCCGTTTCGGCATTGCCGAGGCCAACCGGATTCCCGCCTGTACCGTGAAGTGGAATGGACAGGAAGCCAGCGAAAGTGTTCAAATGCTGGCATGAAAGCTGGCGAACCACCCGTCCCCGCACCCGACTATGGCCGCTCCCTCCGGGGGCTTGGCTTCAACCTTCTGGTCCGCAACATTCCCCGCGCCGTGAAATTTGCCGAGGACGTGCTGGGCGCCACGGCCTTCTTCGCCAACGACCAATTCGCCGCCCTGAAACTCAACGGCGCCGATTTCATGTTCCACCATGACAACACCTACTGGAACAATGAGCTTTCCGGCATTATCAAAGGCACCGAAGCCCGCGGCATCGGCGTTGAACTCCGGATCTATGGCTGCGATCCCGATACGGCCGAGCAAAGGGCGCGGGCCGGCGGCTGGACCGTGTTGGCCGGCAGTCTCGACAAGCCCCACGGCCTGCGCGAATGCATGATCATCGACGATGAAGGCTATGTCTGGGTGCCTTCGTTTCACCTGCCATAGAACAAAAATTCTATTTTGTGGCCTCGACGAAATATTCATTCCACAATTGAATTGAGTGGTCTATAAGGGCTAATCTGCCTTCAAAACATCACCCAACAGGATCAAAGAGAGTTCAGAATGGTCAAGGAAATCGGGCATTTCATCGGTGGCAAGCTGGTCAAGGGGACATCCGGGCGATTTGCCGACGTTTACAATCCCAACACCGGCGAAGTGCAGGCCAGGGTGGCGCTGGCTTCCAAGGCCGAGCTTCGGGCCGCCGTTGAAAACGCCAAGGCGGCGCAACCCGCCTGGGCTGCCAAGAACCCCCAGTTCCGCGCCCGCGTGATGATGAAGTTCTTGGAACTTGCCGCCACGCACAAGGAAGAGCTGGCCACCCTGATTTCCATGGAACATGGCAAGACCATTCCCGATGCCCTGGGCGACTTGCAGCGCGGCGTGGAAGTGGCCGAGTTCGCCTGCGGCGTGCCCCACCTGCTGAAGGGCGAATTCACCGACGGCGCAGGCCCCGGCATCGACATGTATTCCATGCGCCAGGCGCTGGGTGTTGTGGCCGGCATCACGCCGTTCAACTTCCCCGCCATGATCCCCCTGTGGAAATGTGCGCCAGCCATAGCCGCGGGCAACGCCTTCATCATGAAGCCCTCGGAGCGCGACCCCTCGTGCCCCTTGCGATTGGCCGAACTCTTCCTTGAAGCCGGCCTGCCACCTGGCATTCTCAATGTGGTGAACGGCGACAAGGAATCAGTCGATGCGATTCTAAGTGATCCCGACATCAAGGCCGTGGGCTTTGTGGGTTCCACGGCCATCGCCCAATATGTCTATGCCGGTGCCACCGCCACGGGAAAACGCGCTCAGTGTTTCGGCGGTGCCAAGAACCACATGGTGATCATGCCCGACGCCGACATGAACCAGGCCGTCGATGCGCTGATTGGCGCGGGCTATGGCTCGGCCGGTGAACGCTGCATGGCGATTTCGGTGGCCGTGCCCGTGGGCGAAGCAACGGCTGACGCATTGATGTCAAAGCTCATTCCGCGCGTCGAGAAGCTGAAGATCGGCCTGTCAACCGACCGCGAAGCCGATTACGGACCATTGGTCACCAAGATGGCCCTCGACCGCGTCAAGGGCTACATCGACATCGGCCTCAAGGAAGGTGCCACCTTGAAAGTGGACGGCCGCGGCTTCAAGATGCAGGGCTACGAGAATGGCTATTTCCTCGGCGGCTCGCTGTTCGACAACGTGACCAAGGACATGCGAATCTACAAGGAAGAAATTTTCGGCCCCGTGCTCAGCGTGCTGCGCGCCAAGACCTATGACGAGGCGCTTGGCCTGTGCAACGACCATGAATACGGCAACGGCGTTGCCATCTACACCCGCGACGGCGACGCGGCCCGCGACTTCGCCAGCAAGGTGCAGGTCGGCATGGTGGGCGTGAATGTGCCCATTCCGGTGCCGCTCGCCTATCACACCTTCGGCGGCTGGAAATCCTCCAGCTTCGGCGACCTGAACCAGCACGGTCCCGATTCCATCCGCTTCTACACCAAGACCAAGACGGTAACCTCGCGCTGGCCGAGCGGAACGAAGGAAGGCGCCCAGTTCTCCATTCCGACGATGCGTTGAGCAATGCAGCAACTTGATTTGCCGCTGGGTTACTATGAGCTGCCGAAAGGCCGGCTCGCCAATGTGGTCACTTGCCTTGAGATGCTGGCCAAGCCGCAGCTCAAGGACACGTCCTGGCCTGCGGGCTATTCCCTGCGTCGCGTCGATATGAATGATCTCGTGACCTACCGCGCCATCTTCCGCAAGGTGGGTGAAGACCTCATGTGGTTTTCGCGCCTCATCATGCCCGATGAAAAGCTCGCCGCAATTCTGGGCCATCCCCAGGTCGACTCCTATGTCCTCTACCACGGCGACACGGCCATCGGCCTGCTCGAACTTGATTTCAAGGACATGCCGAATTGCGAACTGGCATTTTTTGGTTTGGCGAAAGAAGCCATCGGCGGCGGTATAGGCCGTGTACTGATGAATATCGCCATTATCAAAGCCTGGGAAAAGCCCATAATCAGGTTTTGGGTGCACACTTGCCACTTCGACCACCCCAACGCACTGGGCTTCTACAAGCGCTCAGGCTTCACGCCTTACGGCCTGATGGTCGAAATCCACGACGACCCCCGCCTCGCCGGCAAACTCCCCCGACATGCGAGTCCCCACGTGGCGCTGATTGACCCGGAGTAGCAACCGGTCACGGCGGCGAGAAAACGAATTCCTTGCAGGCTGACGTATAGGTCATCTCAGGCGGCAATGCGAAAGGTTCACCGGCAATGGCGATGCGTTTGATGAATACCTCTGCCATTCCGTTATTGTTTTTGTAAGTACCGACCAATGCGTCAGGCTGGCCATAGATGATTGCGTCGTTGACGAAAAGGAACAGCTCGCCCGTGGATTGCGCCGTGAAGTCGCTAACCAGGCAGTCATAACGTTTTTTGGAGGATCCGAATGTCGGGTTCAGGACATATTCATCCTGGCCCGGCACACGCGGCGCATGGGTACGGATACGTGCAATAGGCTTATAGTAGTTTTCCCATACATAGCGCTTGCTGGGCCAAGCCGGAATGGCAATCCAGGATTTGTGATCTTCCATGTTGCCCAAAAGATCAGCTTCCAGAACTTCGTCCTTCCAGTTTCCCATGGTTGCGGAAATATTCAAAACCACCCTGTAGGTGGCACCCTTTTCGGCCGAAAGACCAGTCGGCCAACAGTCCTCAGACGGTTGGAATTCCAGGCGATGCGAATACGAAGCAGTAATTGCGACGGGTTGCATCTTTGCTTGCGGAGTACAGAATTCACCCTTGGAATCCGCCAGCGAAAATAAGATTCTGCTCACGCCCGAGACACTGATCAGGGCGATGCTGGCCAGCGACACAACTCCGAAGGCACATGGCAGGATATGCTTCTTGAACGTCTGCAGTGTCGATTGATAGGCTTTGCTTTCTCTAAAATTGTGCAGCCGGCTGTAGCTTGTCGTAAGCGGCGCGGTGTGGTGC
>JBAVOA010000076.1:0-1752 GCA_049691635.1 Aestuariivirga sp.
CATGAACACCGGGAACTCGTGGATCTCATCAACCGCCTGCACGAGAGTATCGCGAGCGGCGCGGATCGATCTCGCATAACTGAGTTTCTCGGCGAAGTCTTCGCACGGATCGCCGCCCATTTCGCGCTCGAGGAGTCGATCATGCGCAAGCACGCCTATGACGAGTACGAAGCCCACAAGGCCGAGCACGAGAAACTGCTCGACGAGATCCGTGACATCATGGACGCGCAACAGGACAACCCGTCGTCCGCCTATGAAGAGGGTCTTTCACTCACCGTGCGGGACTGGTTCGTCAACCACTTCAAATCGAAGGATGCGCGGCTTCACAAGCAGTTGGGCGTCTAGTCCGCATGAGGCGCTGCCAGTGCTTCCGTCAGGAGTTTTGCCAAGCGGGGATCGAGGGTAGGCTTTCCGGCTTCAGCCAAGCCGGTTGCCGACATCTTGCGCGCCGCCTCCGCCAGAATGTCGCGCGCCTTGTCGTCGTCGTGAAGGGCGATGAATTCCGGCGCCTCGTATTGCGGGAACACAAGACAGATCAGGTCTTCCAGGGCTTCCATAAGCCCGCCGCATCTTTCGCATGGTACTTTTGCAGGTCCTTGCGCCAATTGAGATAGGCAATACGGCCTTCCGCATAGTTTGCGCGTGGAACGGCCCAGCGCGCTATGTGCTGGGCCCGCGCCGCAATGCGCAGCACTTCCGGCGCATCCGGCATGAAGCCCTCGAGCACGGCCGACATGCGCTTCCCGCAGTGCGATGCCCCGGGGCAGCATTTTGCCGTCAGATTCGGCAGACACGGGGTCAGCCGCATTCACATCATCTATCTTTCTCAGCACGCTTTCCAGTCGAACGCTCATCTTTCCTATTCCGGTTTCGGGTCGAAGTAGCGTCGCAGCCTGTCAATATCATCAATAACGGCTATGTTCTGTTCAATACTGACGCCAATTTGCTTGAGTCTCGCAAAGGCGCGCGACAGGCTTTCCGGCTGCATGCCAAGGCGCCCGGCGATCAGGTTCTTATCGTAAGGCAGGCTCAAACGGCAGGTACCCGCGCGATCCATGCACAGGGACGAAAGGAATTCCGCCACCCGCTGCGCCCCCGTGTGGGCTTTAAGCTGCTCGATTTGCTGGACCAGCATATGGAGATGCATCGACGTCGATGCCAGCATTGCCAGGCCGATATCGGCATTTTCCCGGATCAGCCGGAGAAGATTGCCGCTCTGGACGCACAACAAGCGGCCCTCGGTCACCGCCTCGCCGCTTGCCGGGAAGCGCCCGCCAACAAAGGCCGCGGCCTCGGCAAAGCTCTGCCCACGGGTGAAGACAGCCAAGACGGCTTCGCCGCCAGATGGCGTCAGCCGATAGATTTTTACCCAGCCTTCAAGCACGACAAAGAAATAGTTGACTGGATCACCTTGCACAAAAAGGAGTTCGCTCCGCGAAAACTGCTTAACCGTAGCACCGGTGAGCAAGGCTTCAAACGTGGGCTGTGGCAGGCCCAAAAAAATCGGCGCCGCTCGTACAATCGTGAGGTCAGAAGCTTCGACCAAAGATGACATTCCGCCCCTATCGGTTCCTAAATATTGCTCATGCTAGCAGGGAATAGCCCAGAACTGTCGAACTAGAAGGGCCCTGGATTTCGCCCCAAATACGGACTCTTTTAAAACACATCATTCAATTCGCATATATCCCCTTGACAATCTATTCCTATCGGCTCATGTTCCTATTTTGTTCTTTGTACTGGATAAGGAAACAC
>JBAVOA010000077.1:0-1819 GCA_049691635.1 Aestuariivirga sp.
CAACTGGACCCCCAACTTCATCGAAGCGAAGTTCAAAGGCCAATTTGTCGAATTCCCTGAATACGCACCGGAATGTTTTTCGGATCCGAAGTGGGGTTCAAATCCGGATGCCATCTATGATTGCGGCGCCCCGGCAAAAGGCTATCTGAAAAAGGCAGGCTCGAAGCAGCTGATGGAAAAATGGCCCCATGCCGCGGAAATTCTCAAGAAGGTGAACTTCACCAATCCGCAGATTGCCGCCGCCGCCGCAATGGTGGATGTTGACGGCATGACACCCGAAGATGCGGCCAAGAAATGGGTTTCTGAGAACGAATCCACATGGAAGGCCTGGGTGCAATAGCAACACCTTTATACCGGCAGGGCGAGGAGATGCTCCTCGCCCTTACCGTTTTCTCGCCTATGATTGTTGTTGTGGGCTAGGCTGCCCACTGGAACCCTGGCAACTCTTGGAGGCGTCATGTCCCAGACGGCAAAAATATCCTGCCGAAATATCTGGAAAATTTTTGGCCCGGACCCGGCAGGCTTCCTGTCGCGCCATGGCCATGCCCCAGTCGATAACGATTTTGCGTCCGAAGGCTACATTGGCGCGGTGCGCGATGTTTCTTTTGACGTGCGCGCCGGAGAAATACTTGTTGTCATGGGTCTTTCCGGGTCGGGCAAATCCACCCTGATCCGGGCCCTAACACGCCTCAACGATCCGACCGCCGGAGAAATACTTCTCGACGGAAAAGACCTGCTCAAAGTGACGGCAAGCGAACTGATCGAACTCCGGCGGCATAAGCTCGGCATGGTTTTCCAGCATTTCGGGCTGCTGCCTCACAGAACCGTTCTGGACAATGTGGCTTTTCCCTTGGAGGTGCGGGGTTCATCCCGGGATGAGCGCGAAACACGCGCCAAGGAAATGCTGCGACTGGTTGGCCTCGAGGGCCGTGAAGACTATTTTCCGCGCGAGCTTTCCGGAGGACAACAGCAACGGGTCGGCATTGCGCGCTCGCTGGCTGTGGGACCAGACGTGTGGTTTCTGGACGAGCCGTTTTCGGCACTTGATCCCTTGATCCGGCGGGAAATGCAGGATGAGTTCCTGCGCCTGCAGCGCATGCTCAAGAAGACCATCGTTTTCATCACCCATGACTTCGACGAGGCGATCCGGCTGGCGGACCGGATCGGCATCATGAAGGACGGAAAGATGGTGCAGCTCGCCACGCCCGAAGAGATGGTAACCCATCCCGCCGATGACTACGTGAAAGCCTTCACGCGCACGGCGCCGCGCGACCGGGTAATGACGGTTGGCGCTATTGCGCAGCGTGGTGGAAAAACGCCAACGGGCAAGCCAATCAAGGCCGAGACGAAACTCGCAGAAGCGGCCTCGTTGGTGCTGAATGCCGATAGGCCTATTGCAGTCATCGATGGTGCCGGCAAGGTGATTGGACATGTCACACGGAAATCCATTATCGCAGCACTCTACCCGGAGCGTGCGCCTTGAGCGCGACTGCGGTTGGTGTTGCCAGGCGGGGCGGGGCACTGAACCTGCCGAAGCTGCCTTTGGTCTATTCACTCGCGCTCTTTGTAGGTGCGAGTTTTGCCCTTGCCATGCTGATTCCAGTTCTCGACAAATGGCCTGTTGAATGGGTTGTTCCGGTCAGAGGCTGGGTTACGGATTTCTTTGCCTGGTTCAGCGTTGTTGCCAAGCCGCTGACCCGGGCCCTCTCGTGGGTTCTGGCGCAACCTCTCGCTCTGGTGGAGGCCCTGCTTTACCGCGGTATTCCGGCATTGGCTTGGCCGCCACTGCCGTGGATTGCCATTCTCTTTGGGGTAGGCG
>JBAVOA010000078.1:0-1909 GCA_049691635.1 Aestuariivirga sp.
CCATCAATCTACATGCCAAGAGAGGCAAGAGAAAGCAAATGAGCAACATGTCTCCCCTGCAACGCCTGCTGCTGAAAGCCATGCGCTATGTCAGCCTCGGTGCTGCCATCCTGCTTCTCGGTTTCCTCGTTTTGATGCTCTGGCAGAAGGCCGGCTCGGGGCTGACCAGGCAGGATTACGGATTTGCAGGAATTGTGGGGTTTATGATGTTGGGCGCAGTCTGGCTGTTCCGTGCCATTGGCCGGGAGATGAACAACCCGGGGGCTTGAATCGAACCCTCCAAACCAGTACCAAGGCGCGCAATAACGGGTGAAAATGATGATTTCTGAAAAGCGCGTGGCAGCATCCAAGGATTGGATCAAGGGGGCAACTGGAGACTGGGAAGTCATCATCGGCCTCGAGGTACATGCCCAGGTCACGTCAAAATCCAAGCTCTTTTCCGGGTCTTCGGCGGAGTTCGGCGGTGAGCCAAATGCCCATGTCTCGATCGTCGATGCAGCGATGCCCGGCATGTTGCCGGTCATCAACGAATACTGCGTGGAGCAGGCTGTCAGAACCGGGCTCGGACTGAAGGCGAAAATCAACAATTACTCAATCTTCGACCGGAAGAACTATTTTTATCCGGATCTTCCGCAAGGCTACCAGATATCCCAGTACAAGCAGCCGATCGTCGGTGAAGGCGTCGTCACCATCGACCTCGACGATGGCAAGACCGTCGAAGTTGGGATTGAGCGGCTTCATCTGGAGCAGGATGCCGGAAAATCCATTCACGACCAGCACCCGAGCATGAGCTTTGTCGATCTCAACCGCTCCGGTTGCGCACTGATGGAAATTGTCTCAAAGCCCGACATGCGGTCTTCCGACGAGGCCCGCGCCTATGTCACCAAATTGCGCCAGATCATGCGTTATCTCGGCACCTGTGACGGCAACATGGAGCAGGGGTCGCTACGCGCCGATGTGAATGTTTCGGTCCGTAGGCCCGGTGACAAATTCGGCACCCGCTGTGAAATAAAAAACGTGAATTCCGTGCGTTTCATGGGGCAGGCCATAGAGTTCGAGGCCCGCCGCCAGATCGGCATTCTTGAAGACGGTGGAAAAATCGACCAGGAAACGCGGCTTTATGACCCGAAGAAGGGCGAAACCCGCTCCATGCGGTCTAAGGAAGAGGCCCACGACTATCGCTACTTCCCTGATCCCGATCTGTTGCCCCTGGAGTTGACCGATGACTTGGTGGCGGAAATCAAGAACACCTTGCCAGAGTTGCCCGACGAAAAGCGCGCCCGCTTCATGAGCGCCTATGGCCTTTCGGCCTATGATGCCAGTGTGCTTGCTGCCGAACGGGCATCGTCTGATTTCTTTGAAGCGACGGCAAAGGGCAGGGACGGTAAGATTGCCGCGAATTGGGTGATCAATGAGCTCTTTGGCCGGTTGAACAAGGAGGGAAAAACCATTGAAACCACTCCGGTTTCTGCTGACCAGCTCGGCCAGATGGTCGACCTCATCACTTCAGGTACGATTTCCGGAAAAATCGCCAAGGATGTCTTTGAAATCATTTGGAATGAGGGTGGCTCACCCTCTGAAATCGTCGAAAGCCGAGGCCTTAGGCAGGTGACCGATACCGGGGCCATCGAAAAGGCCGTGGACGAGATAATCGCCCAGAACCCTGACAAAATAGCCGCCGTTCTGGCCAAACCCTCCATGCTGGGCTGGTTTGTGGGCCAAGTGATGAAATCCACCGGCGGCAAGGCAAATCCCCAGGCCGTTAACGATTTACTGCGCCAAAAGCTTGGGATTAACTAAACAGATTCAATATCTTAGATAGTATTTCCGTTTCTTGGTTTTATCCGCTATAGTCCGTGTGCAGATTTGTTGCGCAAATGGGACAAGCGAGGGTATTCCGATGGCTAAA
>JBAVOA010000079.1:0-5689 GCA_049691635.1 Aestuariivirga sp.
ATCTGGGCGAGCCAGTAAGTTCACCGGTCAGCGCCTTGCCAATCAAGGCACGCGTGTTGGCAATGCCGTAAAGGGCTGCGAAAGAACCGAACCTTGGCCCGCGCTCTTCACCGAGCAAGACCTGATAAAGCATGTTGAACCAGGTTTGCGCCACGCCGATGGAACCGTCCTTCTGGGTGGTGGTGTAGGGTTCGCGCCTGCCAATGTCGTAGACCTTCTGCTGGATGGCTTCCGGGGTTGAACCTTCCGGCAATTCCGCCAGCGCCGCCGACAAATCCTCAAGGGCCCTGCGCTCGTCAACGGTTGCGGCACGGTATTTCTTGTTGGGCTTCACGAAATCGGTGAAGTAGCGGATAGCATAGCCCACGAGGCTATCGAGGCGCGGATGGGTCTCATGGGACACCTGCGGCGCATAGCGCTTGAGGAAGGCCCAGAGCACGGACTTGTCTTCCGTGTTGGCTACGCCCACGAGATTCAGGAGCAGTGCAAACGAAACCGAACCTTCTTCCGGGGCTGGCGGATTTCCGCCATGAATGTGCCAGAGCGGGTTCATCAGGCGATCCTTGAGTTCCTGCCTGCCATAGGCATTCTGGAACTGGGCGTATTCATCGACGGCGCGCGGGATCACATCGAAGTAAAGCTTCTTGGCCTCGCGGGGGCGGTTGTACATGTAGAGCGACAGCGAATCCGTATCGGCATAGGTCAGCCACTCGTCGATGGTGAGGCCATTGCCCTTGGACTTGGAAATCTTCTGGCCCTTGTCGTCAAGGAACAGTTCATAGACGTAATGCTCAGGCGGCAGCCCGCCGAGGATTTCGCAAATCTTGTCATAGACGACGGCGTTGGTCTGATGGTCCTTGCCGAACATTTCAAAATCAACGCCAAGAGCAGCCCAGCGCATGCCGAAATCGGGCTTCCACTGCAGCTTCACTTTTCCGCCGGTCACCGGAAGCGTCGTATCGCGCCCATCCTCATCGGCAAAGGTGATCGTGCCGTTCTCCGCGTCCACGTCCTTCATGGGCACATAGAGAACCCTCCCCGTGGTGGGCGAGATGGGCAGGAAGGGGCTGTAGGTTGCCTGGCGCTCCTCGCCAAGGGTTGGCAGCATGACGCCCATGATGGCATCATAGCGTTCGGCGGCGCGCAGCAGCATGGCGTCAAACTTGCCCGCCTTGTAATATTCCGTGGCGCTGGCAAATTCATAATCAAAGCCAAAGGTGTCCAGGAAACGGCGCAGCATGGTGTTGTTGTGGTGGCCGAAGCTTTCATAGTTGCCGCCAAAGGGATTGGGCACCGAGGTGAGCGGCTTGTGCAAATGCGGTTCCAGGAAGCTGCGGTCCGGAACATTGTCGGGAATCTTGCGCATGCCGTCCATGTCATCGGAAAAACAGAGAAGCCTTGTGGGAATATCCGACATGGTTTCAAAGGCGCGGCGCACCATGGTGGTGCGGGCCACTTCGCCGAAGGTGCCGATGTGGGGAAGCCCCGAGGGGCCGTAGCCGGTTTCGAAGAGAATTTCCGTCTTCGGCGCCTTGCTCCTTTTGATCCGCGCCAAAAGCTTCCGCGCCTCTTCGAAAGGCCATGCCTTGCTTTCAAGGGCGGCGGCGGAAAGGACGGGGTCGGTCATCGGGATCACTCGAAGTTGTTCGGACAAATGCCCGGCGTTGTTAGGCATGTCCCGGCACTTCGTCAATCACCGCGAGGCGTGGAGCGCTCAGGCTACATATTTTTTCAAGAACGAAACTGTTCTGCTCCAGGCCAGATCCGCTGCTTCCTTGTTGTAGCGGGCCGCGTTGGTGTCGTTGTTGAAGGCATGGTTCACGCCTTCATACATATGGAGCTCATAGATCTTGCCATTGGCCTTGAGGGCCGCCTCAAAGGCCGGAATGCCTGCATCGATGCGCTCGTCGAGTGAAGCGTAGTGCAACATCAGGGGTGCCGTTATCTTTGGCACATCGGCATCGGCGGGCTGGCGTCCATAATAGGCAACTCCGGCGGCAAGTCCCCGATCCGTCACGGCCAGGGAATTGACAGCACCTCCACCCCAGCAGAAGCCCACGGTTCCTGCCTTGCCGTTGCAGGCCGGATTGGCCTTCAGGGCAGCGAGGGCGGTGGAAGAGGAGGCGTCGATGCCTTCCGGCGTCAATGTGCCAATCATGTCGCGGGCCTTGTCGGCATCTTCAGGAGTGCCACCAAGGCCACTCAAATAATCCACCGCGAGTGCCGCAAAACCTTCGGCAGCCATGCGCCGGGCCACATCCTTGATATGCGGATTGAGCCCGCGGTTCTCATGAATGACAATGACTCCGGGGTATTTACCTTCTGCCTTCGGCTTCACAAAGTAGCCGGCACCGCCTTCATATTTGATGCTCTCGCTAACAATTCTTGGATCGCCTTCAGGCAGGATATCGGCCCGGGCATAGTTGTTTTCGAGCAGCGGCAAAAGAGCCGTTGCGGCGGTTGTGCTGCCTGCAAGAACGGCGAGTTTTTCCATGAATTCACGGCGGTTCATGCCGCCATGGGTGAAACGATCAAAGAGAGTGATAAATTTCTGGTCCATGACGGGGCTCCATTTCCCTGCTTAAAGAAAGATCATGAATGGTGATTCCCAGAATAATGTGATTGACGGCGTAAATGTGGCCGTGCTCGCAGGTGTCGAGCTGATCACGCAAATGGGAAGATTGGCTGCGGCCGATGGCTTGGCCCTGTTGGGGCAAAGGCCTTTTCTGATCTGTCACGCTGCATTTCTGGTTGACCGCATGGCCTTTGCCGCTGGTGCATCCAAGGCAGCTGTGCGGGCAGCGCGCGAACAAAAACATCTGGATGTGGCCGAGCTTTTCGCTTTCGTCTGCCCGGCCCGCATGGCCACGCCAACACCTTCAGGGTTTGCCCGGTCACTTGCGCTTGATCCCCTGGGCAACGATCTCGAAACCCTGCGTCTGGTGGCCGATGAACTTTTGGCACGACTGGACAACCGTCACTATCCGGCACCGCGCGAGGCGGCAGAGATCGCCACCTATCTGGCGCGGGCAAACTGGCCCTGGGCAAAGCCGGTGATGGCAGCACTGCTCAAGGCCAATCCCAAACTTGATATCGGCACCTTTGCCACGGGACTCAATGTGTGGGACCGGATTGAGGAATGGGAAGATGATGGGCAGCGTCCGCCGGGGCGGCAGGAGCGCGTGAGCCCGGCGGAGGCCACCGGATTTCTGGACGAGATTCTGGGAAAATTCTCGGAACCCCGGCCGCAACAGAAAGACTATGCCGCAACGGCAACACACGCCTTTGAGCCGCGGCAGAAAAAAAGCGAGAACAACATTCTCTTGGCGGAGGCCGGAACGGGACTGGGGAAAACCCTGGGCTATCTCGCACCCGCCTGGCTCTGGGCCAGGAAGAACAACGCGCCGGTCTGGGTTTCCACCTACACAAAGAACCTGCAGAGACAGTTGGACCAGGAAACCGCAAGACTGGTGGGTGATCCGGAGGAACGGCGCACCCGCATCGTTATCCGCAAGGGACGGGAAAATTATCTCTGCCTGCTCAACCTGCAGGAGACGTTTGGCAGGCTCAGTGGCGGCAATCCACGCGGCGCCTTGCTTGGCGCGTTGATTGCCCGCTGGGCAAGGTTTACCCGGGATGGCGACATGGTGGGCGGCGATTTTCCATCCTGGCTGCTCTCGCTGTTTTCCGACGTGGCGCTGGACTACGAAGCGCGTGCCCTGTCTCCTTCCTCTCTTGGCCTCACGGACCGGCGCGGCGAATGCATCTATTCAGCCTGTCCCCATTTCAAGAAGTGCTTCATCGAGCGCAGCGCGCGCGCAGCGCGCAAGGCCGATATCGTCATTGCCAATCATGCGCTGGTCCTGAACCAGGCGGCCACCGATTACGCCCTCGGCGTGGCGGAAACGGAAGAAGAGGAAGCCGCACCCGGTGGCCTGCGGCGGATTATTTTCGACGAAGGCCACCATCTTTTCGATGCGGCGGATTCCGCCTTTTCGGGGCATCTCACGGCGCTTGAAACGGCCGAGCTCCGGCGCTGGCTGCGGGGGCCTGAAAGCGAACGGCGGCGCGGGCGCGGCCTGGTGGACCGCATTGGCGATCTGGTGGCCGACAATGAGACCGCAGAAAAGCTCGTGCAGAAGGTCCTGCAGTCAGCCTACGGCTTACCGGGGCCGGGGTGGACGCGGCGGGTGCAGGCGGGAACGCCTGAGGGCGTTGCCGAACACTTTCTATCCCTTGTCCGGCAGCAGGTTCTGGCGCGGGCCGAACAGAATGCGGGCAATTCCATTGAAACCGATTGCGCACCCCTCATCGATGGTCTGGCGGAAGCTGCGGAAGAACTGGCCACGGCGCTGCATGATCTCAAACGCCCCATGAGCAAACTTGCCGAAGCCCTGGCGAAGAAGCTTGACGACGAAGCGAGCGAGCTTTCAACCTATGACCGGGGCCGCATTGAAGCGATGTCACGTTCATTAAAGAAGCGTGGCGAGATGATGGTGGGCGGCTGGATCGACATGCTCGGCCGGCTGCTCGAAACAAAGAACCCGTTGTTCATAGAATGGTTTGCCGTTGATCAAATCCATGGCCGTGAAGCAGACGTGGGCCTTCACTCCCACTGGGTTGATCCGACGGAGCCCTTAGCGCTCGCGGTGCTCAAGAACGCCGATGGCATCATCATCACCTCGGCAACGCTCAAGGACCGTCCACCCGATGTGCCCGATGACTGGACCAATGCGGAAATGCGCACCGGTGCGGTTCACCTGCCCTATCCGGTGAAACGGGTGAGCTATGACTCACCTTTTGATTACGTGACGAAGTGCCGGATTCTTGTGGTGAACGACGTGAACCGGGAGGATATGGACCAGGTTGCGGCGGCCTACCGCGAACTCTTCTTCGCCAGCCGCGGCGGGGCCCTAGGCCTGTTCACGGCGATTTCCAGACTGCGCGCCGTGCACAAGCGCCTGAGTGTGGGGCTGGCCCAGAAGGGCCTGCCGCTCTACGCGCAACATATCGACCCCATGGATACGGGAACCCTGGTGGACATGTTCCGCGCCGAACGCGATGCCTGCCTTCTGGGCACGGACGCGGTGAGAGACGGCGTGGATGTGCCGGGGGATTCGCTTCGTCTCATTGTGCTCGACCGGGTGCCGTGGGGAACACCGACGATCCTGGAACGGGCCCGCAAGGAGACCTTCGGCGGCAACGCCTATACGGACATGGTGGTGCGCCTGCGCCTGCGCCAGGCCTTTGGCCGCCTGATCCGGAGCGAGAATGACAGAGGTTGTTTTGTCATTCTCGATCCCCGCCTTGCCTCGCGCTTCACGACGGCCTTTCCTCCAGGGGTGGCCGTGGAACGGGTCGGGCTGGTTGAGGCGATTGAACGGGTGAAGAATTTTTCCGCCACCAAGACTGTCTAGAGGGCAAAGAGCATGAGTGATGTCAGAATAACCGGGGGCTGCCAGTGTGGCGCGGTGCGTTATGCGCTTCATGCCATTCCCAGCGAACCCCGCATCTGCCACTGCCGGATGTGCCAGAAGCATATTGGCAGTTTCTTCGGGGCCTATGCGGATGCCGATGCAAAGAATTTTGAAGTGACCCGTGGCGAACTGGCCTTGTACAGAAGCTCCGGCGACGGCGACCGCACCTTCTGCCGGGATTGCGGCACACCTCTGGGCTACCGTCATATTTC
>JBAVOA010000080.1:0-8480 GCA_049691635.1 Aestuariivirga sp.
CTCCTATGGTCACCCGCGCTGGCAGAAAATCATGGTCCTGATGACCGATGGCGACAATGACCTCGCTGCCGGCGTGGATACCCTCAACGGGACAGTCTATTCCTCCTATGGCCGCGGCATGGAAACACTGGCAAGCAACCGTTTTGGCTCAACCTCGAGCTCGAACAAGATGACCGAACTCGACAACCAGATGCTGAATGTCTGCAACAAGATCAAGGCCCTGGGCGTCAAGCTTTATGTAACATCCTTTGGCACAGGCGTGTCCACGACGACCCGCACAAGGCTGCAATCATGTGCCACGGATCCGACCTACTACCAGCACAATACGTCAAGCGCCGATCTCGCGGCTTTCTTCAACCACATCGGCGAAGACGTTCTGAACAAGTCGATTTACGTCAGCAAGTAAGCCCTATTTGGCGAAAAATGGACGGCGGGCGAAGGCCCGCCGTTTAGCTATTGCGGCAATCCCGAAAAAACCCCATTTTATGCGGATGATTCACTTGGGCGGCCAAAGTGGCCGCTTTTACTTGAGACGGATGCCAATGACCCGAATTGCCTCACTCCTCGCCAGCACCGCTGCCCTCATGCTGCTCCTCGGCGCCCCGCCTTCCCGCGCTGAATTTTCGGTTGGCGATGTCAACAGCCTGTCGGGCAACTATCTGGCCGGAAGGACGGCAGGCAAGGAGCGCGACAACGAGATCGCCGCCGATTATCTCAGCAAGGCGCTGCTCGAGGACCCGGACAATCCGGTCCTCATCGAGCGGCTGTTTTTGCTCGAGGTGTCCGCCGGCAGTATGCCCGATGCCGAAGAACTGGCCACCAAGGTCCTGTCGTTCAACAGCCAGCACCGCATGGCCCGCATCGTTCTTGGCCTTCGCGACGTCCGCCTGCGGCATTATGCTGACGCGCGCAAGAATTTCGCCGAGGCGTCCTATACGCCGGTTGGTGAACTGACATCGGCACTTCTCACCGCCTGGACCTATGCCGGCGAAGGCAATCTGAAGGAAGCGCTCGCCGCGCTCGATAAACTTGACGGCAATGATTCATTCGCCAATTTCAAATCCTATCACAGCGCCCTGATTGCCGACTACCTCTCCTCCGACATCCGTGCCGACGGGTTCTACAAGAAGGCCTACGAACAGGCGGGAACCTCGCTCCGCGTGGTCCAGTCCTATGGTAATTTCCTTGAGCGCCACAACCGCCGCGATGAGGCCGTCAAGATCTATCAGACCTTCATCGAAGGCGGTGAAGACAATGTGTTGGTGGGCCTTGCACTGCAGCGGGCGAAGGATGCGAAGACCGCCCCGCCGGCCTTTATTGCAACGCCGGGTGCCGGCGCCGCCGAAGCCATGTTCTCGCTCGCCGCAGCCATGACCGACGAGCAGAGCATTGATGTCGCCTTGCTGTATGCGCAGCTTTCCCTGTCGCTCAATGGCGACAGGCCCGTGGTACTCACCCTGCTGGGTGATATTTACGTGGATACCAAGCAGTACCAGAACGCCATCACCGCCTATGAACAGACGCCGCCGGGTTCGGCCCTGCGCACCAATGCCGACACCGAGATCGCCATCAATCTGCAGCGCCTGGAGCACACCAAGGAAGCCCAGCAGAAACTCAAGGATATCGTGGCGCGTGACCCGAAAAACTACGAAGCGCTGGTCACCCTGGGAAATGTCTATCGCAGCAATGAGGAATTTCCCCTCGCCTCCGAAGCCTATTCCAAAGCCCTGGCCCTTGTTGACCAGCTCAAGAAGGACCATTGGCGCGTGCTCTATTATCGCGGCATCGCCCTTGAACGGCAGAAGCGGTGGGACAAGGCCGAAGCGGATTTCCGCCAGGCCCTGTCGCTCTCTCCCGAAGAGCCAATGGTGCTGAACTATCTCGGCTACTCCATGATCGAGAAGAAGATCAATCTCGGCGAAGCATTGGCGATGGTGAAGAAGGCCGTCGAGCTGCGGCCCAATGATGGTTACATTGTCGACAGCCTGGGTTGGGCCTATTTCCAGCTGGGTGACTATGAAGAGGCAGCAAACACTATTGAGCGCGCCGTTGACCTGAACCCGGCTGACCCCATTATCGGTGAACATCTGGGCGACGCCTATTGGCGCGTCGGGCGCACCCTTGAAGCAAAATTTCAATGGCAGCACGCCAAGGACAATGGTCCTGAACCCGATGACCTGAAGCGCATTGAGGAAAAGCTCGTCAAGGGCCTGCCGGATGATCCGGTGACCAAGCCTGCCGAGAACAAGACCGGGCAGACCAACGGCTGACCCCATGCTCGTAACGGAGCAGGCCCACGCCAAGGTGAATTTGGCCCTGCATATTTTGCGACGGCGGCCCGATGGCTATCACGAACTCGATTCCGTCGTGGCCTTTGCCGGCGTCGCAGATGTCTTGACGATGGCTCCGGCGGCGGATGTGTCGCTGGACATCGCCGGTCCATTCGCTGGGGACTTGCCCCGTGATGACGGCAATTGTGTTCTGGCCGCCTGGCACCTGCTGGACAAATTTTCCCGTCACACAGGACGTGCCATCGCGCCCGCGCACTTCCATCTCGAAAAAAACCTGCCCGTAGCCGCCGGCATTGGCGGCGGTTCTGCCGATGCCGCTGCGGCCCTGCGCGGCCTCGTCAGGCTTTTTGAACTCGCGATTTCAGCCCCGGACCTGCAGCGTCTGGCACTTCAGCTTGGTGCCGATGTTCCCGTCTGCCTCGCCCAGAAAACCAGCCGCATGCGCGGCGTGGGCGAAATTCTCGAGCCGCTTGCCGTGACACTTCCAGCCGGTGTCGTGCTGGTCAATCCACGCTTGCCAACCCTAACCTCGAAGGTCTTTGCCGCATTGGCCCTGGATCACGGCCAGTCGTTCGGATCAGCAATCGGCGACCTCGGCCTTGTCAAAGACTGGCGCAATGACCTCACGGTGCCCGCCCTGGGGCTGGTGCCGGAAATTGCCGCTGTCATAAAAAGTCTCGAATCCCGGGCGGAAATCCTCTGCGCCCGCATGTCAGGCTCCGGTGCTACCTGCTTTGGGTTGGCCGAAACCCTTGCCCAGGCTCAAGCCGCCGCGAAAAAGATTTCGCAGGAACATCCCGGCTGGTGGGTGGTGGCAACCACGCGGCTCTAATGTGCCCTGACGATGCAGAAATCCACCACCTCAAGCAGCGCCGATTTCCACGGGCTATCTGGGAATATGGCAAGCGCATCCCGCGCGATGTCGCCATAGTGGTTGGCGCGCTCAATGGTGTCGGCAATGGCGCCATGCCGCACCATCAGTTTTTGCGCATAGAACAGGTCATCTTCCGCCTGGTTGCCGTCCTCCAGCGTGCGCTTCCAGAAGTTTCTTTCCTCCTTCGAGCCGCGCCGGAACGACAGCACCACGGGCAGGGTGATTTTCCGTTCGCGGAAATCATCGCCGACACTCTTGCCGAGCGAGGCCTGCTTGCCGGAATAATCAAGCGCATCATCGACAAGCTGGAACACGATGCCAAGATTGCGGCCATAGGATTCAAGCGCCGCCTGTTCGTCCCGTGGCCGGCCAGCGATGACCCCGCCAACTTCGGCAGCCGCCGAGAACAGCGCTGCGGTCTTCGCACCCACCACTTGCAGATAGGCATCCTCGGTTGTTGACGTGTCCTGCGAGATTGAAAGCTGCAACACTTCACCTTCGGCAATCACCGCAGCGGCGTTGGACAGGATGCGGAGGCAATCCAGCGAACCGGTTTCCACCATCATCCGGAAGGCCTGGCCGAGGAGATAGTCGCCCACCAGCACACTCGCCTGGTTGCCCCAGATGACCCGTGCGGCCTGTTTGCCGCGGCGCATATCGCTTTCATCCACCACATCGTCGTGCAGCAGGGTTGCCGTGTGCATGAATTCCACCGCTGTTGCGAGCTTGATGTGCTGTTCACCGGAATAACCGCACATGCGCGCCGCAGCCAGGGTCAGCATCGGGCGGATTCGCTTGCCGCCGGAATTGATCAGATGGCCGGCAATTTCCGGGATAAGTTCGACATGGCTTTGCGCCTTGGCCAGAATGCCGTCATTGACCCGGTCCATGTCCTCGGAAACCAAGGCGACCAGGGCATCGAGACTTGGCAGCGGTGCGTCGGCACTGCCCCCAAAGGGAATGACTACACCCATGAAGCCGCCATCCTTTTCCTGTTTTCGCGCGTAGAATAGGAGGAAAAGACCACCTACAGCAAGCGTGACCGGTTGCCGCGAGTTTGGATACCGTCTAAGGCAATGAAATGATGGAATTGGTTGAATCGGAGGATATTGCCATTGCAGAAAACCTGCAGAAATGCGCGCGATTATTGCCCGGTAACCTTTCGCTAACCATCACACAATAATACTCGGTGATTATGCAAGTGAGTGCCCAGCTCCACCCATCTCAAATGCCGCTGCCGCCCATGGCTCCTTCAGCCGTGCCTCATTCATTGACTGAGGATGCGTTTCTGGGCGGCAGGCTCAAGGTTCTCCAGCCCGAAAAAGGCTATCGCGCCGGCATTGATGCGGTGTTCCTTGCCGCGGCGGTTCCCTGCGTGGCCGGCGAAACCATCTTTGAGGCCGGCATCGGCACGGGCGTTGCAGCCCTCTGCGCCATCGTGCGCAATCCTGCCATTCACGTCACCGGAATTGAAATTGCCGCCCGCTATGCGATGCTCTGCGAGGAAAACGCCAAGCGCAACGGCTTCGGCCACAGCTTGCGCGTCATTCACACCGATGTGAAGGAAGCGCTCCGCAAGGATCTCTCGCACCTTCCCCAGCATGGCTCATTCAGCCATGCCATGGCCAATCCGCCCTATTTCGATGAGGGGAAATCAACGCCCTCGCCCAATATCCTGAAAGCCCAGGCCCATGCCTTCGGGCCAGAGGATTTGGAAGTCTGGATCAAGGTCATGTACACCATGGTGGCGCTGCGCGGCACCGTGACGGTTGTCCACCGCGCCGAAACGCTGGGAAAAATCCTGGGCTCCATGGAAAACCGTTTTGGCGATATCCGCATTGCGCCGCTCTATGCCCGCGAAGGCACTGCGGCCTCGCGTGTGATTGTGCAAGGTGTTAAGGGCTCCAAGGCCCCCATGCAGCTTCTGCCGGGCCTCATTCTCCACACGGAAAACTCCCAGTTCACCCCCGACGCCGAAGCCGTCCTGCGTGATGGTTCAACCTGGCGCCTGCGCTAGAGTCAGCGGATACTTGCATCTCCGGGGCTTTGTTCCTATCTCAAGGCCATGGCCAAAGTATCTTTCCTGTCTCGCCTAATTCCCTTGCGGTTTCGTAAATCCCGGCCTTTGATTCAAGTTGTAAGGTTGCAGGGGGCCATTGGCGTAGGCTCGCCCTTGAAACCGCCGCTCACCGCAAAGGACCTCGAACCCGTGCTGGAACGGGCCTTCCGGAAAGGCGTGGCTGCCGTTGCCCTGCAGGTGAATTCGCCCGGCGGCTCGGCCGTGCAGTCGGCCCTCATTCACGCCCGCATCCGCAGCCTCGCTGAGGAGTACAAGATTCCGGTCTATGTGTTCTGCGAGGATGTGGCAGCCTCGGGCGGCTATTGGCTGGCCTGTGCCGGCGATGAGATATATGCCGATGAAAGTTCCATCGTGGGCTCCATCGGGGTGATTTCGGCGGGCTTCGGTTTTGTCGAAGCCATCGGCAAGCTTGGCGTCGAACGCAGGGTTCACACGGCGGGCGAAAACAAATCCATTCTCGATCCCTTCCAGCCCGAAAAGCAGGAGGACGTTGATCGTCTCCTGGCTTTGCAGGCCGATGTCCATGGCGCTTTCAAAGCCCTGGTGCGCCAGCGCCGGGCGGGAAAGCTGAAGGGCGACGAGACTGAAATGTTTTCCGGTGCCTTCTGGTCCGGCCGCCAGGCCCTCGACCGTGGCCTGATCGATGGCATCGGCCATCTGCATCAGGTGCTCGAAGGCAAGTTCGGCAAGAAAATGGTCCTGAAAAATATCGCGGCATTCCGCGGCTGGGGTCTCAGCCGCCTTGGTTTTGGCACTTTTGCCGGGTTTCCTGACGCCGCCCTTGCGGCAATTGAGGCACGTGCATTGTGGGCAAAGTTCGGTTTATAGTGGGGACAACAGGGAGATGACCATGTTATTTGTGAAAGTTGTGACGGTTGTTATTGCTGGTGTCCTGACGGTGATGACCGCACGCCGCCTGATGAATGAAATCAACAACGCCGCCAAGGTCCGCGTGAAGCCGCGCCAGCCAACGGCAGTCACCAAGCTCCGCCAGGATCCAGCCACGGGCGTCTACTATCCCGCCGAGTGATGTCGGGCCATTCCAGCGACGCCTGGCTTGAAGGCGTCTACCACGCCAAGACTCAAAAGGATCTCATTTCCCTTTATGACGGCTGGGCCGCAACCTATGACGCCGACATGCAGGGCATCGGGTATATCCACCCCGCCGTGATGGCCGGCCTCGTCGGCCGCTATGTTCAAAACAAGTCTGATGCGATTTTCGATGCCGGAGTCGGAACCGGTACCGTCGGCAATATCCTCGCCATCACCGGCTACACCAATCTCATCGGTGTTGACATGTCTGAAGGCATGCTGGTCCGCGCCAAGGCCCGCAAGATTTACAGTGATCTGCGCAACCGCGTGCTGGGCGATCCGCTGGATTTCGAGGGTGGCAGCATGGCGGCAATCGTCTCCACCGGCGTCTTCACCACTGGCCACGGCCCTGCGAAAGCCTGGGATGAACTCACCCGTATCACCAGGGCAGGGGGCCATCTCATCTTCACCGTGGGAACCGTCGTCTGGCAGGAAGCGGGCTTTGCCGATAAATTCGATGAGCTTTGCAAGAAGGGTCTGATCGCCCCCGTTGAAGTATCACCTGTCTATCACCCCATGCCTTATTCGCCAACGGAGTCGGGCTTTACCACACGGGCCTACGTTTATCGCAGGCTCTAAAGCGCTTGACCTCATGGGATGGCATCCCTAGTTTGCGCCCGCAAATGTCACTCAATCCGACCACATCATTCCAGGACCTGATTCTCACCCTGCACCAGTATTGGGCGGCGAAGGGCTGCGTGATTCTACAGCCCTATGACATGGAAGTGGGCGCTGGCACCTTTCATCCCGCAACCACGCTTCGCTCCGTGGGGCCAAAGCCTTGGGCCGCGGCTTACGTGCAGCCCTCGCGCCGTCCCAAGGATGGCCGCTATGGCGAAAACCCAAACCGCCTCCAGCACTATTACCAGTATCAGGTCATCATCAAGCCATCGCCGCCCGATTTGCAGGAACAATATCTGGGCTCGCTCGCCGCCATCGGCATCGATCCCAAGCTCCACGACATCCGCTTTGTCGAGGATGACTGGGAAAGCCCCACGCTCGGCGCCTGGGGCCTTGGCTGGGAAGTGTGGTGCGATGGCATGGAAGTCTCGCAATTCACTTATTTCCAGCAGGTGGGCGGCCTGGATTGCTTTCCCGTTTCCGGTGAACTCACCTACGGCCTCGAACGCCTGGCCATGTATGTGCAAGGTGTGGACAATGTCTATGATCTGAACTTCAACGGACTTAAGGGCGACAGGAAGATTTCCTATGGCGATGTCTTCCTCCAGGCGGAGCAGGAATATTCCCGCTACAATTTCGAATACGCCGACACCAGCATCCTTCACCAGCACTTCATTGACGCCGAGAAGGAATGCAAGGCGCTGCTCGATGTGGGCCTGAAAGACGAGAAGCATGAACTGGCGCTTCCGGCCTACGACCAGTGCATCAAGGCCTCGCATATGTTCAACCTGCTCGATGCCCGCGGCGTCATCTCCGTCACCGAGCGCCAGGCCTATATCCTCCGCGTTCGCGACCTCGCCAAAGGCTGCTGCGAAGCCTGGAGCAAGACTGCCGGAGGAAGGGTCTGATGCCTGAACTCCTGATC
This sequence comes from Aestuariivirga sp., assembly GCA_049691635.1. Lineage (GTDB taxonomy): Bacteria > Pseudomonadota > Alphaproteobacteria > Rhizobiales > Aestuariivirgaceae > Aestuariivirga. The sequence continues at coordinate 7,884 of JBAVOA010000080.1, forward strand.
GAACTTTTCTCCGAGGAAATTCCCGCCCGCATGCAGGCGAAGGCGGCGGAAGACTTGAAGGCCATGGTCACCAATGGCCTCGTGGAAGCTGGCCTCACCTATGAGGGCGCGCAGGCCCATGCCACACCGCGCCGCCTCGTGCTGTCCGTCGAAGGCCTGAACGCAAAAGCCGCCGACATGCGCGAGGAACGCAAAGGCCCCCGCACCGATGCGCCGAAACCTGCGATCGAGGGTTTCCTGAAATCCACCGGGTTGAAGCTTGAAGAGCTTACCGTGCAGGATGACAAGAAGGGCAAGTTCTACATCGCTGCCATCAACAAGCCGGGCCGTGCCGCAACCGATGTGGTGGCCGAGCTGGTGCCCGATGTCATCCGCAAATTCCCCTGGCCCAAATCCATGCGCTGGGCCTCCGGCCAGTTGCGCTGGGTGCGCCAGCTCCTCTCGATTATCTGCACCTACGATGGCGAAGTAGTGCCCTTCGAAATCGAAGGCATTGCCTCGGGAAACACCACGCGCGGCCATCGCTTTTTGAGCGTGAAGAAAATCGAAGTCCGCCGCTTCGAGGATTATGCCCAGAAACTCCACAAGGCCCATGTG
>JBAVOA010000081.1:0-1823 GCA_049691635.1 Aestuariivirga sp.
ATGTGGAACCCCTTTTCAATTCTCTGCCGTCTCTGCGGTGGCGTTGCCTCCCCGCGATCTAATTCCTCGCCTTGTCCACCAGCTTGTTCTTGCCGATCCAGGGCATCATCTCGCGGAGCTTTGCGCCCACCGCTTCGATCTGGTGGCTGTCGTTGTTGCGGCGGATGGCTTTGAAGCGGGCCGCACCCGCACGGTATTCCTGCATCCATTCGGAAGTGAACTTGCCGGTCTGGATATCCTTCAGGACACGCTTCATCTCGGCCTTGGTTTCATCGGTGATGATGCGGGGGCCCGAGACGTATTCGCCCCACTCGGCGGTGTTGGAGATCGAGTAGTTCATGTTGGCGATGCCGCCTTCATAGATCAGGTCGACGATCAGCTTCACTTCATGCAGGCATTCAAAGTAAGCCATCTCCGGCGCGTAGCCCGCCTCGACAAGCGTCTCAAAGCCAGCGCGGATCAGCTCGATCAGGCCGCCGCACAAAACCACCTGCTCGCCGAACAGGTCGGTTTCGCATTCTTCCTTAAAGGTGGTCTCGATGATGCCCGAGCGCCCGCCGCCAACGCCTGACGCATAGGACAGTGCCAGGTCATGGGCATTGCCGGAAGCATCCTGGTTGATGGCGATGAGACAGGGAACGCCGCCGCCCTTCTGGTATTCACCGCGCACCGTGTGGCCCGGGCCCTTCGGCGCGATCATGATCACGTCGATGGTCTTCTTCGGCTCGATCAGGTTGAAATGCACGTTGAGGCCGTGGGCGAAGGCAATCGCCGCGCCATCACGGATATGGGGCGCAATGTCGGCCTTGTAGATGTCAGCCTGCAGTTCGTCAGGGGTTGCCATCATCAGCAGGTCGCCCCACTTGGCGGCGTCCGCCACGGTCATCACCTTGAGGCCATCGGCCTCGGCTTTCTTGACCGTGGGCGAACCAGCCTTGAGAGCCACCGCCAGGTTCTTGGCGCCCGAATCCTTGAGGTTCAGCGCATGGGCCCGGCCCTGGCTGCCGTAACCCACGATGACAACCTTCTTGCCCTTGATGAGGTTAACGTCGGCATCCCGGTCATAGTAAACGCGCATGTGCATGATCCCTGTTGCAATATCAGCGCGGGAATTAGCGGGCTGGCCCCCTTAAGGCAAGCCTCAATAAGCATGGGGCCCATGCGCCCGAAACCCCTCCACTTGTACGTTTTGCCGGAATTGCCCCATACTGGCAGCCTGTGGAGAAACCAATGACGCCTGCAACACCCGAACAGCGCCTGGAACAACTGGGACTCGTGTTGCCTCCGGCTGCGGCGGCCGTGGCCAATTATGTGCCCTGGGCCATCACCGGAAACCTTATCATGACCTCGGGCAACCTGCCCTGGCGCGATCGCAAGCTGGCCTATACCGGCAAGATCGGCCGGGAGCTTACGGGGGAAGACGGCTACAAGTGCTGCCAGCTTTCCTGCCTCAATGCCATTGCCCAGCTCCGCGCCGCGGCGGGCAATTTGTCCCGCATTAAACGGGTCGTCCGGCTCGAGGGCACCATGAATGTGGCCGAGGGATTTGGCGAACATCCGAAATGTCTGAACGGCGCTTCCGACCTGCTGAATTCCGTCTTTGCCGAGCGCGGGCTACATACCCGCATGATCTACACCAACCCGATCATGCCGCTCGATTGCGTCACTCTCGTCGTCCTCTATGCAGAGATCGAACCATGAGCGAGAGCCAGCGCAATGCGGAACTGGAGAAGGCCCCGCAGAATGGCCGCGTGGGACATGTGCTGGTATCCGAAACTGATGCTGTCCGGGTCTGGATGATTTCGCTGCAGCCCGGCGAACGC
>JBAVOA010000082.1:0-3313 GCA_049691635.1 Aestuariivirga sp.
CATCCCCCGGCGAGGGGTTTGAGGCCCCGCACCGGAAGACTATGTCAATTACTTCAACTCGACCTTGGCACCAGCCGCTTCGAGCTTCTTCTTCATGTCGTCAGCGTCCTTCTTGTTGACGCCTTCCTTGACAGCCTTCGGAGCTGCTTCAACCAGATCCTTGGCTTCCATGAGGCCCAGGCCGGTGATGGCACGGACTTCCTTGATCACTTCGATCTTCTTGTCGCCGGCAGCCGTGAGCATGACCGTGAATTCGGTCTTCTCTTCAGCGGCGGCAGCGGCAGGGCCGGCAGCGGCGGCAGCCGCTACAGGAGCGGCGGCGGAAACGCCCCACTTCTCTTCAAGCATCTTGGAAAGTTCGGCAGCTTCCAGAACCGTGAGGCTCGAAAGGTCGTTTACGATTTTGCTGAGGTCAGCCATTTTATTTTCTCTCTTTTCTAAGTCGGTTTATGACAACAATGGATAGGCAGGCTATCAGGCAGCCTTGTCTTTGGTGGCGTAGGCGTTGATCACGCGTGCGATCTGGCCGCCAGGTGCTGCCAGGATACCCGCGATACGGGTAGCTGGAGTCTGGATCATGCCGACGATCTTTGCCCTCAACTGGTCGAGTGAAGGCAGTTCCGCGAGAGCCTTGACCGCTGCGGCATCCAGAACGGTCTTGCCAAGAGCCCCGCCCAGCACAACGAACTTATCGTTGGCCTTGGCGAAGTCTGCGGCGACCTTTGGAGCTGCGACGGGATCCTTAGCGTAAGCTATCATGGTCGGGCCTTTGAACAGGCCCTTGATCCCGTTTGCGTCAGTGCCATCCAGAGCAAGCATTGCAAGACGGTTCTTCGCCACCTTGATGGTCGCGCCCGCCAGGGACATCTTGCCACGCAGGTCGTTGACCTGATTGACCGTCAGTCCCTTGTTGTGGGCCACAACGATAACGCTTGTGCTTTTGAACACGGCGTTGAGCGTTGAGACGAGCTCTGTTTTTTCAGCTCTTTCCACTTGCTCTCTCCTTTTTGGCGCAGCACTTGATTGTGCCTGCGCCGTTGGACCAGCCGCTCAAACTTCACCTACAAGCAGCAGGCGAGGCCTTGGGCGGCGCTCACTTGCCTGTCCCCCTCCCCGTTTCCGGGTCGGGATCTTGAGGTCCAAACCGACTTGAAACCCGCTATATGGGGTCTCGCATTCAATTTTGACACCCATCTCATGCAGGCTTGGCGGTTTAAGCGAGGATTTCCCTCACGCCTGCAATCTCGGACAGGTAGAACCAAGGTCAAATCGACCTTGGCTAACTCCCTGAAACCGCTTGCGCAGGCTCCAGGAAGAAACGTGGTGTTACGCCGCCGATACGCTGGTGATATCGAGCTTGAAGCCCGGACCCATGGTGGACGAAATCGACACCTTCTTGAGGAAGGTGCCCTTCGAACCCGATGGCTTCTGCTTGTTCACCGCATCCACGAAAGCGCGGATGTTTCCGGCAATCTGCTCTTCGGTAAAGCTTGCCTTGCCGATACCGGCCTGGACGATGCCAGACTTTTCAACGCGGAACTCGACCGCACCACCCTTGGCAGCTTTCACCGCCGCCGTGATGTCCATGGTCACCGTGCCAACCTTGGGGTTTGGCATCATGCCGCGTGGGCCGAGAACCTTGCCGAGACGGCCAACAAGACTCATCATGTCCGGCGTTGCGATGCAACGGTCGAAATCCAGGGTGCCCTTGTTCACGATCTCGAACAGGTCTTCAGCACCAACAACATCGGCACCGGCTTTCTTGGCTTCTTCCGCCTTGGCGCCCTTGGCGAACACACCGACGCGCACCTTGCGGCCTGAACCGTTGGGCAATGCGCACACGCCGCGCACCATCTGGTCCGCGTGGCGTGGGTCAACACCCAGGTTCATGGCAATTTCAATGGTCTCGTCGAACTTGGCGTTGGCCTTGGCCTTCACCAGCTTCACCGCATCAACCAGGCCATAAAACTTGGAACGGTCAATGCCGGTTTCATTCTTGACAATACGTTTTGGGGCTTTGCTCATCTGCTTACTCCACAACCTGTAGGCCCATGGACCGGGCAGAACCTGCGATTTCACGTGCCGCCGCATCAACGTCGCGGGCATTCATGCCCTTGAGCTTCTGAGCAGCGATTTCACGGCATTGCGCCATGGTCACGGTGCCGGCGCTGGTCTTGCCGGGCTCCTTGGAGCCAGCGGTAATCTTGGCGGCCTTCTTCAGGAAGAAAGACGCCGGAGGCGACTTCATCTCGAAGGTGAAGGACTTGTCCTGGAACGCGGTAATGACCACGGGAACGGGCGAGCCCTGCTCCATCTTTTGCGTGGCCGCATTGAAGGCCTTGCAGAATTCCATGATGTTGAGACCGCGCTGTCCGAGCGCTGGTCCGATGGGCGGAGACGGGTTTGCCTGTCCCGCCGGCACTTGCAACTTGATATAGCCGACGACTTTCTTGGCCATTATGTTTTCCCTCTTTCAAGGTTAGTGGTCCGGCTTTGGGGGCCTCCCACGGATTTACATTCAGCGGATCTTTTCGACCTGCCCATACTCGAGTTCGACAGGCGTTGGCCTGCCGAAAATAGAGACCGCAACCTTAAGTCGCGACCGCTCTTCATCCACTTCCTCAACCTGTCCGTTGAAGGAAGCAAAAGGTCCATCGGCCACCCGCACCTGTTCGCCGATTTCGAACGAGATACTGGTCTTTGGCCGCTCCACGCCTTCCGCCACCTGGTTCAGGATGCGGTTGGCTTCGGCGTCCGAAATAGGAATCGGCTTGGAATCCGAACCCAGGAAGCCGGTCACCTTCGGCGTATTCTTGATCAGGTGGAAAGCCTGATCGGTTAATTCCATCTTTACAAGTACATAGCCCGGAAAAAAGCGGCGCTCGCTCTTGATCTTGCGACCCCGGCGGACTTCGATGATTTCCTCGGTGGGAACCAGAACCTGCTCAAAAAGGTCGCCAAGACCCTTCTGGACCGATTGTTCTCTTATAGATTCGGCCACCTTTTTCTCGAAATTCGAGTAAGCGTGAACGATATACCAGCGTTTTGTCATTCCAGTCCCGTAAGTCTCAGCGGCCCCCTTTAGAGGCCCAGAAGCAGCTTGTCGATGCCTTGTTTCAAAACGAAGTCAACCAGCAGGAAGAACATTGAGGCGGCGGTCACCATGATCATCACCATGATGGTGGAAATCATGACTTCCTTGCGGCTGGGCCAGGTGATCTTTTTGGCCTCGTCGCGCACTTCCTGGATAAATTCTGCTGGGTTCGTTTTGGCCATGGCCGCATTTCCTTAGATTAAATGGCAGGGGCAGAAG
>JBAVOA010000083.1:0-4997 GCA_049691635.1 Aestuariivirga sp.
CGCGGCCGTTATGGCCATGTGAAACTGAATGACCGTCATGGCAGGCCGGAACTCCCCGAGATTGATCTCGTTGACATGCGGAAGGTTCCGCTTGAGCCCGGCGCCTGGCTGTCAGCCCCGCTTATTGAAAATGTTGAAGCAACGTTGAAGGCGGGAGACCAGGCCCTGCTCTTCCTCAACCGCCGGGGCTATGCCCCCGTTACCGTCTGCCGCGCCTGCGGCCACCGCATGGATTGCCCCAACTGCGCCGCCTCATTGGTGGAGCATCGCTTTCGCCGCCAACTCATGTGCCATCATTGCGGCCATCTGGAACCCACGCCGAAGGCCTGCCCCCAATGCGGGGCGGAAGGCAAGCTCGTGCCCTGCGGCCCGGGCATAGAGCGCCTCGCCGAAGAGGCAGCGCAGCGTTTCCCCGAGGCGCGCATCGCCATTCTCTCCAGTGATCTGGCCCGCGGCATTTTCCTCCGCGATGTCATTCGCGACGTGGCCAAGGGTGAGTATAATCTGGTGATTGGCACCCAGCTCGTGGCCAAGTGCCATCACTTCCCCTTCCTCACCTTTGTCGGCGTCGTCGATGCGGACCTCGCTCTGGAATCATCGGACCCCCGAGGCGGCGAACGCACCTGGGCCCTCATGGCGCAGGTGGCGGGGAGGGCCGGACGCGGTGAAAAACCGGGGCGGGCACTTGTCCAAACCCATCTGCCCGAACACCCCTTGATGCAGGCCCTGAAGAAGGGCGACCGCGAAGGCTACCTCGCCCAGGAAAAACTCATCCGTGAGCACGCGGGCCTGCCGCCCTATGGCAGGCTTGCCGCCGTGATCATCGCCGGAAGCGACGCTGGCGCTACCGAACGCTTCGTGCGCCTTGTGGCCCGCGCCGCGCCGGCAGGCGAAGGCGTGACCATCCTGGGCCCCGCCACCGCCCCCATCCACATCGTGCGCGGCCGCTACCGCTGGCGTTTCCTGGTAAAAGCCCCGCGCGAAGTGAATATCCAGGCCTTCCTGCGCGCGTGGCTGAAGGACATCAAACCCAAGGGCTCAATTCATCTTGGCATTGATGTTGATCCGTATAATTTTCTGTGAGCTTTCGTTATTTGCTCCCCCTTGAGGCGCTAACGCAAAGCATGAGGTAAATGCCGGATGACTTGCGCCACTCTCCGACAGTGTGCATGCTCAGTCCACATCACCCGCCGCCCAAACCGGAATCTCCCATGCATTACGATCCCCGCAAGGATGCCCGCCCCCTGCCCTATGATCCGTTCAAGAGCTGCACGGTGCCGCGGCCCATTGGCTGGCTGTCCACCATCTCGCTGGACGGCAAGGTCAATCTGGCCCCTTTCAGCCAATGGCAGAACATCACCTATGATCCGCCCATCGTGATGTTCTCCGCCGACCAGCATGTCGACGGCCGCAAGAAGGATACCGTCATCAATGCAGAGGAGACGGGCTATTTCGTGTGGAACATGGCCACCTATGACTTGCGCGAGGCGGTGAACAAATCCGCCCAGCCCGTGCCGCGCGGCGTGGACGAGTTTGAGCTGGCGGGTGTCACCAAGATTGCCTGCGTCGAGGCACCGGGCCCGCGCGTGGCCGAAAGCCCTTGCCATTTTGAATGCAGATATTTGAACACCCTACGCTTTCGCGGCACCACCAAGGCCTCCGATGCCGATGTGGTGTTTGGTGAAGTGGTGCGCATTCACGTGAAGGAGGAGTTTGTGCTGCCCTCCGGCAAGCTTGATATTCTCAGGATCAGGCCGCTGGCCCGCCTCGGCTATTATGACTACACCACGGTGACCGAGATGTTCGAAATGCGCGTCCCCAACGCCGATGCCGCGGAAATGGCCGGCCTTGAAGGCAGGCCACGTGCGAAGTGAATATCCAGGCTTTCCTGAGAGAGTGGCTGAAAAACACCAAACTCAAGGGCTCCATCCACCCCGGCATTGATGTCGACCCCTATAATTTCCTTTGATTTAAAGTATGAATTTAATCCTTGACACCGTACGCTCGATCTGCCATAAACGGCTATTCTCCAGAAATGTAAGCTACCCGCGAGCGCAAGGCCCCTTGAAACAGGAGCATCGCTGAAATCCAGCCGGCTATGAGCCATGGTACAACGCGTGGAGTCGGTTCGGGGGAATATCCCGCGGCCATTAAGACGCCTTCCCTCGCCTGGCGCCGGATGCCGGAATGAAATCGAACCAGGAATTCCCCGTTTGGAGAACACCATGCATCATGAAAATTAGAGGAACCGCCACTCCATGCGGTGGTGGTAGACATCTCCGGGGCGCAGCACCGATGAGGGAAAGTTCTTGTGGTTCGGCGCGTCGGGATAGTTCTGCGGCTCGATGGCGATGGAGCCGTGCTGCACCAGCGGACCATATTTGCCCGGAAGTGCCGGACCGAAATGATCGGCGGTGTAGAACTGGATGGCGCATTCGGTTGTATAGACATCCATCACACGGCCCGATCCCGGATCGCGCAGCGTGAGCCCCTTGCGCAAAGTTCCGCGCTGGCCGTTCAGGCAGAAGCAGGTGTCATAGGCCTGCCCCACCTTGCGCAGCTTGCGGAAATCATAAACCGTTCCGGTCACATCCTTGATCTCGCCAGTGGGAAGTTTCGGGCCATGCAGCGGCAGATAGTGATCAGCAGGCATCTCCACTTCCTGATCAAGGCCCGAGCCCTTGCCCGCCAGATTCCAGTAGGCATGATTGGTGAGATTGATCACTGTGGGTTTTGTCGTCGTGGCTTCAAAATCGAGTGACAGGACATTGTCGATCAGCCGGTAGGTGGCGCTTGCCTCCAGCGCCCCGGGATAGCCCTGGTCGCCATCGGGCGAATGGATCGTGAAGCGCAGGCCCTGGGGTACTTCCATGACATCCCACACGCTGTTGCAAAAACTTTTCGGTCCGCCGTGCAGTTGATCCGGTCCGACATTAGGCACGAGATGAACTTCTGCGCCATCGAGGGTGAACTTCGCTCCCGTGATGCGGCCCGCATAGCGCCCGGTTACGGTTCCGGAAAAGAAATCGCTGGCCAGCGCGTCAGCATCGCTGCCAGGCCCTGCCACGACATCAACGCCATCGACAAAGAACGAAACCAGCTTCGCGCCGAGTTGCGAGAAGGTCGCCCGGTGGGTTTTTGATTTCAGCTCAAGCATCAGTGATTGTCCCGCGGGATGCCCTTGGTCTTGGCGATACGCTGGAATTTGACCGCGCCCTTCATCACCATGCCCTGGGCCAGTTGATCCACATTGGCGCGGAAGATTTCCTGCCACGGGGTCTGGCTTTCCGGAATCTTGTAGCCGCCCGCCGCCGCCAGGGCCTCGCGCCGCTTGGCAATCTCCGCCTCTGAAACCAGCATATTGAGAGTGCCCTTGTTGAGATCGACCCGCACCCTGTCGCCATTTTTCAGGACAGCGAGACCGCCACCCGCCGCCGCCTCCGGCGAGGCATTGAGAATGGAGGGCGAGCCCGAGGTGCCGGACTGCCGGCCGTCACCCACGCAGGGAAGCGAGTGAATGCCTCTTGCCAAAAGCTGGGTGGGGGCGCGCATGTTGACCACTTCGGCAGCACCGGGGTAGCCCAGGGGGCCGGTGCCACGCATGAAGAGAACCGTATTCTCGTCAATGCCCAGTTTGGGATCATCGATTGAGGCATGATAATCTTCCGGCCCGTCAAACACGATGGCCTTGGCTTCAAAGGCATTAAGGTCTTTCGGATTCGACAGATAGCGCTTGCGGAACTCCTCAGAGATCACCGAGGTCTTCATGATAGCGCTGTCAAACAGATTTCCAGAAAACATCTTGAAGCCAGCATTAGCCATCAGCGGCGCGCCATAGGCCTTGATCACATTGCGGTCCCAGGAAAACTTGTCCTTGCAGTTCTCGGCAATGGTTTTGCCATTGGCGGTCAGCGCATCCTCATGGATGCGGCCTTGCGAAATGAGTTCGGCGACGACGGCGGGAACCCCGCCCGCCCGGTGGAAATCCTCGCCGAGATATTCGCCTGCGGGCTGCAGGTTAACCAGCAATGGAATTTCAAGCCCATGGGTTTCCCAATCCTTCACTTCGAGGGGAACGCCCATGTGGCGGGCAATGGCATTGAGATGGTTGGGGCAGTTGGTGGAACCGCCAATGGCCGAGTTCACCACAATGGCATTTTCAAAAGCCTTGCGCGTCATGATCTTCGACGGCGTGAGGTCTTCAAGCACCATTTCAACGGCGCGGCGTCCGGTTTCATAGGCCATCTGGCCCCGTTCGCGGTAGGGCGCGGGAATGGCGGCATTGCCGGGTAGCGTCATGCCCAAAGCTTCCGCCAGCGAGTTCATCGAGGTGGCGGTGCCCATGGTGTTGCAGAAACCGGTGGAAGGGGCCGACGTTGCAACAAGTTCCACAAAGCCTTCGTAGTCCAGTTCGCCCGTTGCCAGCTTTTCGCGCGCCATCCAGACGATGGTGCCCGAGCCCGTGCGCTGGCCCTTGTACCAGCCGTTGAGCATAGGCCCCGACGAGAGCGCGATGGCCGGAATATCAACCGTGGCGGCTGCCATCAAACAGGCCGGCGTGGTCTTGTCACAGCCGATGGTGAGCACCACGCCATCAATCGGATAGCCGTAAAGCACTTCAACCAGGGAGAGATAGGAGAGATTGCGGTCAAGTGACGCGGTGGGGCGTTTTCCCGTTTCCTGAATGGGATGCACCGGAAATTCCAGCGGCACGCCGCCCGCCGCCGTGATGCCGTCGCGCACCCGCTTCACCAGATCAACATGGGCCCGGTTGCAGGGCGAAAGATCCGAGCCCGTCTGGGCGATGCCGATGATGGGCTTGCCGCCCTGCAATTCGCCGCGGGTGAATCCATAGTTGAGATAGCGCTCGAGATAGAGCGCTGTCATGTCGGCATTATCCGGATTGTCAAACCAGTTCTGCGAGCTGAATTTCAGTTTCTTCTTGCTGCCGGACATCAGACGCCTCTCATTATTTCTTGTTATTTGTCGTACAATAG
>JBAVOA010000084.1:0-1737 GCA_049691635.1 Aestuariivirga sp.
CAACTGATCGCCGGCGCCATTGGCGGCAATGCTGCCGGCAAGGCAATGCCGGACAAGAGCCTCGGCACCCTCGGCAATACGATTGCTGGTGTTATTGGCGGTGGCATCGGAGGCCAACTCCTCGACAAGATACTTGGCGGCGGAGCCATGGCGACAGATGCTGCAGCGGGCGTTGCCGCAAGCGGCTTGGACATCGGCGCAATCATCCAGGATATCGCCGGTGGTGGCATCGGTGGTGCGGTTGTCACGATCGTTGTTGCCATCATCAAGGGCATGATGAACAAGAGCTGAGTTTCGCTTCGATAAATTCAAACGGGCGCTGGAATCCAGCGCCCGTTTCCGTTTTCTAGTTCATCTTGTGAAATTCTTCCATCGCCTTGTTCAGGTGCATGGCACATTCATCCGTTTTGTTGGCATGCATGGCGTCACCGGCCATCTTCATTTCGGCGTTGGCCATGTCCACCTGCTTCTTCATGCCGGGATCGACATCGGCGTCGATTTCCTTTTGCATCTTCATCATATTGGCGTCGTCACATTTCATCATCTCGTCAGCGAAAGCAGGAGAGATGGTGAAAAGGCCGGCCACAGCAGCAGCGATTGCGAATTTGAGCATGGGTGTATTCCTCTGGAGGCGGGACTTCATTGTCCCGGAGAGAGAATGCAAAAGCTTCCGATAACTAGCAAAACACGAAGCTGACATTCACGTGCATGTGAGGCTGCGTGTATGAAATACTCACGAACCGCTGAACCAGTTATAGCCCTGGTCTTCCCAGAAGCCGCCAGGATAATCATTGGTCACATAGATGCTCGTGATGTATTTCGGATTCTTGAAACCGAGTTTGGTGGGCACGCGCAGCTTCATCGGGAAGCCATACTTGGTGGGCAGCACCTGATCGCGGAAGGTAAGCGCCAGGATGGTTTGCGGATGGAGGGCTGTCGCCATGTCGATGCTCGAATGGTAGTTGTCGGCGCATTTGAAGCCCACGTATCTGGCGCTGGTGTCGGCCTCGATCATGTGCAGGAAATCACCGAAGCGCACACCGCCCCATTTGCCGATGGCGCTCCAGCCCTCGACGCAGATATGGCGGGTGATCTGTGTTTCCTGCGGCAGGGCGCGCAACTGGTCGAGAGTCCAGCTGTCCTTCTTGCCAATCATTCCGGAGAGTTCAAGCTTGAAGCCGGCCTCGGCGACGACAGGGTGCTTCGATTCCGCGTAATAGCCGTTGAAAGGAAAGTCCTCGGTGATGTCGGCTTCGGTATAGACCGGGGCCGGCTTGTTGGGATTGAAGATCGCCAACTGCACCTCATCGTTCCATTTCGACATGGCCCCCAGAATACGGTCAGTGACCGAAGGGTCGGTGGCATCGCAGCCCGTGAGCATGGCCAAGGCGCCGAGGCTCAGGGTTTTCTTCATGAACAGGCGCCGCTCGATATTCACGAGGGACCTGGAGGGTTGCAGCAATAATTTAGTGTTCATGGCTTGCCTCCGGTTCATGGTCTGCCTTGCGCGTCCAGCCGACGACCATGGGAATGAGGGTGCTGGGCACAATCAGGACGAGGGTTAAATGCAACACGATGAAGGCGCAGATGGCCGTCATCCCGAAAAAATGGACAAGCCGCGCGCCCTCATAGCCGCCCATAAGAAGCCCCAACTCCTGCAACTGCACGGGCTTCCAGACAACGCTGCCGGAAAGAATGGTCAGCACAATCGCCAGGAGGACTCCTATGTAGGAGGCC
>JBAVOA010000085.1:0-3030 GCA_049691635.1 Aestuariivirga sp.
GGCAACTCCGAGATGCAGGTATCTTTTGTCCCGCTGGATGGTCCTTGGTGGATTCTGCAGGCAACTGAGGCTTCCGGATCATCCTACGTCCTGATCAAGGCCGAGCCGAAGGAACTGCAGGTGTCCGCCCTCGATTGCAAATCTCTGAAGGAAGGCGGGGCCTATGACACGACAATCGATTTCGTGGAGTCGAGCTGTTACATGAAGCCGGACGCCGACACGATGGCCCTGTTCAAGTCCTTCGCCGCCAACCCGACCGAGCCTTCGACCAAGCTGGTGTCTGAACCGTAGGGCCCACTTGATTTCCGTGCTTCAGAGATTTTCGCGTATAGTCAAACTCTGTAAACTCAAACGGGGAGCCTCGTATGAAGGTTATCGACCATAGCAGCTAGCCGCTTGAGGAATGGCGCGAGGGCGTGACAACCCGAATGCGCGTGTCGGCAATTGCAGGCAGTAAGCAACTCACGGTCTTTGACCAATGGTGCGCGCCGGGCCTCGGTGCACCGACCCATCAGCATCCGGTTGAAGAGGTCCTCAGTGTGCTCGCGGGCGAAGCCGAAATATGGCTTGGAGACGAGCATCATAATGTCAAAGCCGGCCAGTCAGTGCTCATCCCCGCCGGACAAAGGCACGGGTTCCGGAACAGCGGCACGGATACACTACTTATGCAGGCCATTATCGCCGCGCCTATCTTCGAGGCAACCTATGATGATCGCGCTGAGATGTCGCGCCGATGGGTTCCCAAAAATAACTAGAGAGAAGATGGAAGGAGTGCGCCCTCACTCCAACGCCCATCGCGGGCCTGATAGAGCCTGCAACCAAGCTGATGTCCGAGCCTTAAAAAACTCTCCATGGTCGCACTCGATGCGACCATGGAGAAAAGAAAAAACTGCATCAAACTATAGCACGCACATCACCCACCGGAATCTTGCGCCAGTTCTTGAGATCGGAATGGGTGAAGCTCTTGAGCTTTTCTTTTTCTTCCGCCGTCCAAACGTCAAGCGAAGCCAGCAGCGAGGCCATGGCGGTTTCGGCGGCGCGGCTGGCGCCGTCGTCGCATTTGAGCGCAATGCCGATATAGGCGTGGGGAATGCAGCCGCAATAGACGCCTTCGGCGCCGGTCTTCACAAAGACCCGGGGCACGGCCTCCATGAGCCGCGTATCAAAGCGCTTGGTTCCCGCCACCATGAAGGGATGAGCACGCACCGCCCTGATAATGCGCTGGCCCGCTTCGGTCTGCGTCAGCTTGGCAAAGCCCAGCGCCATGTTGCTCAGGGGAAAGGCCCAGGTGGGCACCGAGCAGCCGTCGATGCCGCAGGTGAGCGCCTTCACATCGACCTCGCAATAGCGCGCGATGGCCTCGGCGATGGCGAGCTGCACCGGATGGTCAACCTTCACGTAGTCCTTGGGCTCGGCGCCCAATTGGCGGGCCAGCGCCAGCATCCCGGCGTGTTTGCCCGAACAGTTGTTGTGGACCTGGAGCGCCTTGCCGCCGGCCCGCACCTCGTTGTGCTGGGCCTCCATGTTGATGGGCCAATGGGCGCCGCATTCGTAGAGCTCCTCGTTGTTCAGGGCCTTGCTCAGCATGGAGCGGGCAACGCGCACATGCTCCGGCTCGCCGTTGTGGGAGGAGCAGGCCAAGGCTATCTCTTCGTCGGTCAGGCCGAATGTGTCGGCGGCACCTGACTCGATCACCGGCACGAACTGAAACGCCTTGATGGCCGAGCGCGGAAATACCGGCGTAGCGAAGCCCCCGGCCTGGCGGATCAGCTTGCCCTCGCCATCGACGATGGCGAAAGCCCCGGTATGGCGGCTTTCCACGATGCCACCACGGGTGACTTCAGCAATGATCGGGTTGGTCATGGGGTCTCGTCTTTCAAACTGGCCAGGGGCGCGAAGAGATACCAGAACAATGCCAAAATCTCCAAAGCCAAAAGCAGGCCAAAGGCCCAGGTGTAGGAGCGCGGATCATAGCCTGCGGCGCTCTGGGGGAACCAGCCGATCACCACGCCGACGAAGGCCTGGGCGGCGAAGGCCACCAGGAACATGGCAAAGTTGATCGTCGCATTGGAGCGTCCGGCAAGCCCCGCGCCGACGCGCGCCGCAAACCAGGGATAGGACAGGATGGCGGCCTGGCCGAAGGCCGAGAGGATGAGCCATGCGGGAAGCGCCAGCGTCTTTACCTGCAGGACGATGGCGCCCTGGGCCACAAGATGGGTCAGTATGAAGCCGAGCATGACAGTCACCGGGCTGATGCCCCGCTTCTGCAGCCGGTCCGCCACCAGGCCAACGACGAAGATGCCGACCATGAAGGCGATTGCCATCCAGAGCAGGCTGCGGGCAACCTCCGGCCGGGCGAAGCCAAGGACATCGCGGAACCAGGGCCCGGCCCACAGGGTTTGCAACGCGATGGCCGTGCCTGCCGTCAGTCCAAGCAAGGGAGCGATGCGCCAGAACAGCGGCAGCTTGAGAATTTGCACAAGCTCGCCCACCTGCCGGCCAAGGCTGGCTGGGGTCCCCTGCTCAGCCTTTTCCGGCACGGCCAGGAAGATGAAGGCAGCCACGGCCAGAATGACACCGCCGAAAACCATGAAGGCGGCCCGCCAGCCGACCTGCGTCACCAGAAAAGCCGTGGGCTCCGTTGCAGTCACAATGCCAAGGGCACCCGCCGACATGATGCTGGCATTCACCAGGGAGCGGCGTTCGATCGGCACCCAGATGGAAGATGATTTGAAACTTGCCATCAATCCGGCTGAAAAGCCCAGGCCGATGATGGCGCGGGCCCCAACGAGCGAGAGAAAATCGGGCGCTACGGCAAAGAGAAAACAGCCTCCCGCCGCAATGCCCAGAAGCAGGGTCTGGACCCGCCTGGCGCCGTAACGGTCGAGAAACACGCCCAGGGGCAATTGAAACAGCGAGAACGACAGGAGATAGGCCGAGGTGAGCAGGCCCAGTTCGGCGGGTGACACGGCAAAATCCTGCACCAGGTCGGGGGCCACCACGGCATTCACGGCGCGCAGCAGGTAGGAC
>JBAVOA010000086.1:0-2327 GCA_049691635.1 Aestuariivirga sp.
GCCAAGAGCGATGGAAAAACCTCGCTCACCATTGCCGCTATTCCCTCCATTGCAACAATCTGGCTCATACCGCGCCTGCCCGCCTTCATGCGCCAGCATCCAGAGATAAACGTCCGGCTGATGCATGCGATTTATGATCATCCGGTCGATTTCGAGGATGTGGACCTGGCCATTTCCTATGGTGACTGGGACGAGGCGCCGGCCCACGCCACCAAATTTCTGGAAGGCGTTTCGGTGCCAGTGTGCAACCCGTCTTATCTTGAGCAGATGGGGCCTCTTACGCAGCCGTCTGATCTTCTGAAATGCCGCCTGCTCCATGACCTTGACCGCAGGCCATGGTCGCGCTGGTTCAAGGCAGCGGGCATGAAGCTTGCCGATCCCCTGCCCGGGCCCCTGTTCGAGGGTTTCAATTTGCTGCATTCGGCCATGCTGGCGGGACAAGGCGTGGGGCTTGCACCTACGGCCATCCTTGCCGATGACCTGAAAACTGGCAGGCTTGTCCGACTCTTTGATACGGAAGTCCTGCACGAGAAAGCCTACTACATTCATGAACCCGCAACACCGCGCCTGAGCCGGGCGACCGAGGTCAAGATTTTCAAGGACTGGTTGCTGAGCGAGGTTGCTGTCCCGGCACGAAAATGATAGCGCCGTTCAAACCTGCCGCTTAGTCATCAGAAGGAAAGTGTCGCGGCCCCTTCCTTGATTTGGGCATGCATGACACTGGCGCCGGTGATGATGACGCCTTCGAGCAAATCGGACTGCTCATACCCACGCGACTTGACGCAGGGCGTGCAGGCCCAGATGACGCCGCCACGCTTCTGGAAATCCGCAATCAGCGCGGCCAGCGGATCGAGCGGTGCCACCTGGGTGAGACGCTGGCCGCCCCGGCGCACCAGGTCGATCGCGGTGCTGGTGAGAAAGATTGAAACCTTCAGGCCGGCCGTCAGGCCACCGTTGGCGATGGCGAACGCGACTGAAGACATTTCAGATTCGATGCCCTTGGTGACCAGGACCACGAGCTTGTCAGTTCCGTTTGACATAGTAATATTCTCCGTAAGGGGCTTGGGCTGAGGGCCTTCATCTAGGGTAAACGCAAAAGGGCGTATATGGCCGAACCGCCGAAAGATTTGATCGGAAATCCGGAGCGCGCAAAAGTCGGCAAACTGGCCATTGACGACGCACTGTCGGATGTCCTGCGCAACATCAGGCTGTCCGGGTCCCTGCAATTCTGCTTCATGCCGACGGGTGCCTGGCAGACGGATGCTAAGCCGTCACTTGCGAAATTGTCGGGCAACGCCTCCAGTACAATACCCTTTCATATCGTGGTCGAGGGCACATGCTGGATGAAAATGGAAAGCCAGGAACATGTGCTTAACGCGGGCGATGTTGTGGCGTTTCCTTTCGGAACGGGCCATCAGCTTGGGGCGGGCACCGGCGGCAGGACGATCATTCCGGGAGACGACCTGCCGCCCAAGCCATGGCGGGAAATTCCGGTGCTCCGCTACGGCGAAGAACGCCAGAGGGTGCGCATGCTGTGCGGCTACCTGCAATGTGACGCCATGAATTTCCGTCCGCTGCGTAATGCCCTGCCGACGCTCCTCCATGTTAGGACCGGAGCCACCGACGATGCCGCGTGGCTTCGCGCAACGATCGATCAAATCGTGGCCGAAGTTGACCGGCCGCGCAGCGGCGGACTCTCCATGCTGGAACGGCTCACGGAAATTTCCTTCATCGAACTTCTGCGCCATCAGATCATCGCAACACACAGCCAGCCGGGCGGATGGCTCGCAGCGGTGGCCGATCCTTCACTGGGAAAGTGCCTTGCCTTCATCCATGACGATCCCGGGCGTGAGTGGTCAGTCCAGGATCTCTCGGCGGCATCCGGACTTTCGCGCAGCACGCTGGCCGAGCGCTTCGAGACCCTGCTCGGAACATCGCCGATGCGCTATGTCCGCGACTGGCGGCTGTGTCTTGCCAGCCTGACGCTACGTACAACCACCAAGAGAATTGCGGTGGTTGCGCATGACGCCGGGTACGGAACCGAGGCTGCCTTCAACCGCGCTTTCGCGCGCGCCTATGGCGTGCCGCCAGCCACATGGCGGCAACAGTCCCAGCATGGCCGCAGTTAAATAAAACTGCGAATTGCGCACTGCAATCAGCATGGTACAGTCGCATTCTTCATGGGAGCATCAAATGGCCGACAAGGCACCGCCGGGATGGGTTTATAACGCAACGATCAAGATGTTCGCCACGCCCGGCGAACCACCGTTTGAAGACCCGCAAGAGCTCGAAACTTACTGGGGCCGCGCCTGGGGCATCAACAATGA
>JBAVOA010000087.1:0-9007 GCA_049691635.1 Aestuariivirga sp.
ATCCTGTGTTGCGGCACGGGAATTGGCGTGTGCATTTCAGCAAATAAGGTGCCAGGCATCCGGGCCGCCCTCACGCATGATACATACTCGGCCGAGCGGGCTGCAAAATCCAACAACGCCCAGATCATCACCATGGGCGCCCGGGTGATCGGCCCCGAACTCGCAAAGGCCATCGTTGATGCTTGGCTTGCATCGGAGTTTGACCCGCAAGGCCCGTCCGCCGCCAACGTTGGCGCCATCAACAAGCTTGACGGATCTCAAAATTGACGCAGATGATGAGAAGTGCCAGCCATTTAATCGCGCGCTGAACACTCCAGAACGCCTCTTGCGGTCAGTTCATCAGTCACGAGGACATTCACGAATCCTGCACGCAACGCCCCATGCAATACAGACACCTTGTTGCGGCCACCGGAAGCAAGAACAACGCAAGGTATGCTCTTCAGCCTCTTGGGGGGCAGCGCAATGACACGTCTGTTGAGCGGGTGATCGATCACTTCCCCGGTGGCATCAATCCAATGGACACAGATATCGCCAACCGCCCCCGCCTTCGCGAGGCTTTCAGCTTCGGCACTTGTGATCAGGCCAACCTGCGTCATTGTATTCGGGTGAGTGAGATCACCTACCGATAGCAAGGCAAGATCAACCTTGGCGCCACGCTCGAAGACATCCCGCACCATTGACTGTTTCAGGAAAATATCTCGGGTTGCTTCGGAGTCCGTCAAAGCAGGCGCGGCGATGTAGTAGCATTGCGCGCCGACAATATCAGCCAGATGCGAAGCGGTCTCATGGGGATTGACCAGCGAGGCCTGCGTCAAGCCGCCCATCAACGACACGACAGTCAGCTTTTTGTAGAGCCGCCGGGGAACTGAGCGCAAGGAATAGCGCAGCGTACGGCCCCACCCCACGCCAACGGACATACCATCTTCCAGCTGGGAACCCAGATACTGTCCGGCCGCATTTCCAATCACGTAAGGCAGCTGGCTTTGATTGAGAGGAGCGGGAACAACCACCGCATGGCGAAGCTTGAATGCCGCCTTGAGCCTTTCCTCCAGGGAAACACATTCAACCAGCCGTCCGGTGACATTGACTTGAACCAGGCCCTGTTCTCGTGCCAGGGCGAGCAGGCGGTTTATCCTGATCCGGCTTAGTCCCAGCTTCTTGCCAATATCTGCCTGGGTATTGTTACCCACAAAATAGAGCCATGCAGCGCGTGTTGCCAGTTGTTCTTCCGGATCGAACCCGAGGGAGTCATTCAGAACGCGCGATTCATTGCCTGTTTCACTGGACTTTTGCCGCGGATTCTTATCACGTGTCATCTGTTCGACTCATCGGTGAAAGGACTTCCAGGGAATTTCAAGTGGCGCGTCTTTCACCAGCATGGCAAGCAAAGCAGTGGTCAAGGGCATTGCCTCGGCGCGCAACACGCCTTTGGCCATCATCGCCTGAAGCGAATGCGCAGTCGCCACGCCCAACTCCGCGCCCTCAATCGTATCACCTTTCATAGGACCATCCCGAGCTTCGCGGTATGTCAAACCCCGTCCGAGATTGTTACCAAGCCTTGAATTGCGCCCCGCCTGGCAAGTCACATAGAGATCTCCGACCCCCGGCATCCCCCAAACACTTTCAGTGGTGCCACCCAGCGCCCTGTTCAGCTCGATCAATTCCCTCACGGCTTGGTTGAAGATCACTGACGCCGCGTTGTTATTGAGCGCGCTGTTCTCGGCGGCCGCCATACGCTCGATGGCGCCGTGGGCCCAGCCTACGGCAATCGCGAAAAAATTCTTGAAGGCCGCACAGGTTTCAACTCCAGCCATGTCAACAGAAGGTCTTGGGTGATAGTAATCCGCTTCCAGCGCGGCGCAAAGTTGCTGGGCAAGCGCCATGTCCCGTGAAACGATGACTGTTCCTGTCTGGCGACGCACCGCAAGTTCACCAGCAATGCAAGGACCACCGATGGCCGCGACTTGCACGTCAAAACCCAGTTTCTGCTTCAGTGATTTCGCCACCAGATCCGGCAGCGCTGCCAGAGAGTGAGTCTCTGGATGCATGCCCTTGGTAATCATCAGTACAGGAACCGGCTGCTTGAGTGCTGCCGCAAGGCGTTCAATCGCCCAACTGACCCCGGCCGATGAAACGCCCAGCAAAATCAAATCCGTATCGTCGCCCAGGGCCCCGGCAAAATGATGATGTGAGAAACTCTTCACAGCCTTGGGCAGAGTTACCTTCAGCTTCGGATGAAAATGGCTGGCTTTGATACTCTCAACAATTACCTCGTCCAAATGGGTGCCGACGAGACGTACGTCGAATCCGCGATCCGAAAACGGGAGCGTCATGGCAGACCCCATCACCCCTGCTCCCAGGATAGTGACAGTCTTCATCTGATCGCCATGGTTGTCTTGGCATCAAAAAGATGAACCTTGTCGAGGCGAGGTGCAAATTCAACGATACTGTCGCGCTTGAACACCTGGCGCTCGCGCACGATAGCGCATATCTCATGATTGCCCACGTCGCCATAGACATGAATTTCCGGCCCGGTTGGCTCGGTCACTGAAATTTTTGCCGGAAAGCCCTTGCCGACAGCCATGTCCTCGGGGCGGATGCCATAGACCACCTCCTGGCCAGGCTTCGCCCCATGTTTATCCGGCAAAGGCAGCTTGACGCCGCCCGCTGTGACCACATGGGTCTTCTCGGCAATTCCGTGTATCAGGTTCATCGACGGCGAGCCAATGAATTGCGCCACGAAAAGATTGACGGGGCGATCATAGACATCCAGGGGTGTGCCCATTTGTTCAATGATGCCATCGCGTAGAATGACGATCTTGTCTGCCATGGTCATGGCTTCAATCTGATCATGGGTGACGTAGACGGTCGTCGTCTTCAAACGCTCATGCAAATCCTTGATCTCGGTTCGCATTTGCACACGGAGCTTTGCGTCCAGATTTGATAATGGCTCATCGAAGAGAAACACTGCAGGATCACGCACAATAGCACGCCCCATGGCGACGCGTTGGCGCTGGCCGCCCGAAAGCTCACGCGGGAAACGCTTGAGATAAGGCTCGAGATTGAGAATCTTCGCCGCCCAATTGGTCTTCTCATCAATTTCACTTTGCGGGCGCTTGGCCAGAACCAACGAAAAGCTCATGTTGTCCTTGACCGTCATATGGGCATAGAGCGCGTAATTCTGGAACACCATGGCGATGTTGCGGTCTTTGGGGTGGGCTTCATTCACGCGTTTTCCGGCGATTTCAACATCGCCGCCGGTGACGGATTCAAGCCCCGCAACCATCCGCAGCAGGGTGGATTTTCCGCATCCCGAAGGCCCGAGCAGGACCACGAAGCTTCCGTCTTCAATATCCAGGCTGACGCCATGAACAACTTCAACGTCGCCATATTTCTTGGTGATGTTTTTCAATGCTACCGATGCCATATCAAACCTTCTTCATTGCGGATCACGCGCGAGGAACTCATCAAGCAAACCAGCGTCGTCGGCGAGATCGAGGAACGACCAGCGATTGCGCACATCACGGGCATATTTCATGGCATGGCGCCAGAGCTTTACCGATAACCCAAGTTCCGCGGCCGTTGTAGCGCCGCCAGCCGCCCGGAGCGTGGCTTCCATTACGGCCGGATCCATGACGTAGGCCTGCAGTTCCTCGCGCAGTTCCGGCCATAGCCGTTCCAATTTGTCATTGAACGCGGCGGCGCCTGGCTTGTCGAAAGACTTCTTCCTGGCTTCGTCATAACACATGGCGCCTAGATCTTCGCCATAGCGTTCAATGAACTCCGCCTCCACAATATGGGTGGCACGTATTCTGGGCGGTTGGTCCATTTTCAGGATCTCATTCTGCAGGCGCGCAATGGCGAGCGAGGCGACGCCCACCTGTTGCCCGTGGGTAGTTCCCGGATGGTCTTTGCCTGCAAACATATCGATCCAATGGGACACCTGATGCTCCCCCATGGAGCCGTGGTGCGAAACTCCGGTGAAACAGACGCCAAAACCGCAGAGAGTGAGCACGCGCTGCAAATGGCCGTTGGCGGCGACGCCGTGCCTGGCCAAATCGCCAGCGGCGGCAATCATCTTCGGCTCGTCGTCGGCGATGAGTGCATAGGGCGTTGACGAATAGAATGTGCCGAACAGCCGGTGGGACGCCCACCAGTCGATCTGGGCCGTTGGCCGGCACAGGCTATCACCCAGGCCCGCCGCGGAAAGCCTGATCGGCGCATCGGCGCACACCTTCAGGTCGACGAAAATGCCCCGCGGGGCATGGGCCGGCAGCGATGTCTTGTAACCATTGTTCAACGTCACCGAGGCAGTAGACGCCGCGTAGCCGTTCATGGAACTGGCTGTACCAAAACATGCGTATTTGCGGCCATCCTTGAATGTCGCAAATTTGCAGATGTCTGACAGGGAACCCGAGCCCACCACGACGACACCGTCGGCATGGCGCGTGAGTTCCTGCGCACGGGCAATTGTTGGCTCGTTACAGCGAGTGTCGCCGGGCATGACAATTTCATCAATGCTACCCAGACCTTTGAGTTCCCTGGCAACTCGTTTGCCCATGGCTTCATAGGTGTTCACATCGCTTACAACGGCAATGCGCCTGCCTATTTTCAAAGGCCCCACGAGATCGGCAGCGCCGCCATCCAGCGTATCCTCAATGCGAATGGTTTCAAACGGCACCTTGGCCGGCCGGCCCGTTTCCGGATCTGGCCAGTCACCTTTCAGGACGTCGCGTATGAGCACGTTCCAGTCCGCCATCAGACGTCTCCCGTAAAGGCTTGCAGCCTTGCATTCCATTGCGCCAGCGCTGGCCACAAGTCGCGGTATATTGCCATCAATTCGCGGTAAGCCTTGTTTTCTTTTGTCCTCGGGCGGAAAGTTTTTGACGGTTTGCCGGACATGCCCGCCGCAGCATCGGGAATGTTCTTGAACCAGCTAGTGCCTTTTGCTGCCGCAACGGCAGCGCCCAGGGAAGAAGCCTCAACAGTTTCCAGCCGCTTGACATCACGGCCCGACGCATCGGCCACAATCTGGCACCAGAAATCGGAACGGGCTCCGCCCCCCATGATGACGAAATGATCAATAGGCTGCGTAGCTGCCTGCACACCGTCGGTCATCATCACCTGTTCAAGGGCAATGCCTTCAAGAATGGCCCGGTAGACATCGCCGCGCGAGTGATTGCCGGAAAGCCCTGCAATGACGCCGCGCGCCTTCGGATCCCAATAGGGCGTCATGCAGCCAGACCAGTAAGGCACCAGCGTGACCCCGCGGCTGCCCAATGGTGAAGCCATGGCTTCCCGTTCAAGCTGCGCAAAAATGTTCGGGTTCTTCTTGGGATCGATGTTGAACAGCCGTTCCACGATCCAATTCACCAGAAAGGTTCCGGAGCGAATGGCGGTTTCGTAGGAATAGCCCTCTTCCGCCACGGCAGACATGGTACGGAACACTGTGTCATGGGTATAGCGTTTGCCGAAGCTGCCGGAGACCACGGCAGTGCCGAGATTGAGATAGGCACGACCTTTGACGAAAGTATTGGCTCCCGTACCAGCACATTGCCCGTCTCCGCCGCCTGCCACAACGGGCATCCCCGCTCTCAAGCCCGTGAGTTTCCCCGCAGCAGATGTAACCTCCCCCATCACGTCTCCGGGACGGAAGAGCTTGGGCAATTGCGAGCGGTTCAATTTTACGGAGGCAAGCAGCGGGTCAGACCAGTCGTAGTTGGCCATGTCGATCAACCCCATGGGATCGGCTGATGCGGTTGATGTGTGCCAATGACCCGTCAGGAAGTGCGTGAGCACTCCATGCACTTCGGCCGTCATGGCGGTCTTTTTCCAAATGCCCGGCATGTT
The DNA here is from genome assembly GCA_049691635.1 of Aestuariivirga sp. Taxonomy (GTDB): domain Bacteria; phylum Pseudomonadota; class Alphaproteobacteria; order Rhizobiales; family Aestuariivirgaceae; genus Aestuariivirga. Next base: position 5,851 of record JBAVOA010000087.1, read on the forward strand.
CTTTGCCAACCATCTGCACCTTGTAATGCAAGGCGTTACATCGCTTGGCTTGCCGGAAATGCGGTGCAGGTCCTCTGCCCCAATAAGTTGGGCGAGTTCTTTTGCCTCGACATAAGCGCGCTCATCGAGCCACAGGGTGCCAGGGCGCAATGCTTTGTTCCTTGCATCAAATTGCGCGAAGGACTCACGCTGGTTGGAAATGGCGATTGCACCCACGCACGCCATGTCAATTTTTTTTGCAAGCTGCCTGAGGGCCTTAATGGCGGCGCCCGTCCACTCACTCACATCCTGTTCAAACCAGCCGGGCCTGGGATTACTGAGTGGCACACCAGCACGGCCTTCGGCAACCGCGTGCCCCCGCCTGTCCCAGGCAATAGCCTTGGTCGCAGTCGTTGACGAATCAAGGCCAATGACGAGATTGGATTTCATATGCGATAAAAAAGGGAGGCAGCGCGAAGCCACCTCCCACTTTCATGAGGATTAGAGCAGGCCGGCATCGGCCACTTGCTTGTCAATAAGACCGGCAATGGTGTCCATGCACTTCTTGGCATCACCACCAAAGTCCTGACCCGTCAACAGCTTACCGAGGTTGACCGGGATCTCGTTATTCGAGAAGCCAGCCCAAAGCGGCATGTCCGGTTCCGAGGCCATGGCATTGTCGATCGTCCACTTCACCACCCCCAGATGGCGCGTGGTGCCTGGGCCAACAACGGCCTTCGCCTTGACGCGCGCATCATCGAATGACGACAGGCGCATTGGCGCAAAGCCACCCGCGAGCGTGCAGCGAGTCATCACATCCTTCGAGCATGCCCACTGCATGAACAGCCATGCAGCATCGATATTCTTGGAGTATTTCGACAGGCCGAGAATCGAGCCACCCTGATGGCCGTTGTTTGGAATTTCACCAAAGCCCGCATCGGCAACCGCACGCACTGGTCTGCCGGTGATTGGCTTGATTGGCTCCCAGAGTCCCTTTACCTTGGAGTCGTCACCATCCATGCCGGGGAAGAATTCATCCCAGGAATTGATGAGGGCGACCTGACCTGAATGCATCATCTGCCACTGGCCGTCCCAGGTGGAATTGGTGGATTCTGCAGGCGAGTTCTTCAGCATTTCCTGATACCACTGCAAACCGCGCACAGCGGCTTCATCGTTACCAGCAAATTTCTTATCCTTTCCGAAGATCGATCCGCCCTCGTTCCAAACCGCCTGGGTCCAGTCGCAGTTCAACGAATAGTGTCCGGATTTGGCCTGCAAACCGGTACCATAGATGCCATTGGCCTTTTCGGCCTCGGTGATCATTTTTACAGCGGCGGTGAACTCGTCCACAGTCGTTGGCGGCTTGATGCCATGCTTCTCAAGGATATCCTTGCGATACATGGTGATGAAGATCGGGATATCGAAAGGAATGCCGACCCATTTGCCTTCATATTCAGCAAGACCGGAGACCAGCGGCTTCGAGAAGTCTTCGAAGTCAAAGCCTGGCATGGCGAGGTCCGGTTTGTCCTTGTAGTAGGCTACCGGATCAACGGTGTCCTGGGCGAATGTGGCAACCCATGACTGGTCAAGATAATAGAGGTCATAGGTACCGAGTTGGCCTTGCACGTCCTGCGTTGCCTTGGCGAGCACCTGCTCCAGAGGCACGATTTCGATTTCTACTTCGATGCCGGTTGGATCAGTAAACTCTTTCTTGATTTCGGCAAGCACGTTGGTTGGAGGTGTTGATTCCGAGGTGTACCGGATCTTGGTGCCTTTGAACTTGGAACCAACATCCTTCAACCACTGCGTTACACTTGCGTCTTGCGCCATGGCTTCCGTGCCAAACAGGCCCAGGTTGCCACGATAGGGGCGCGTATTGCCGAGAAGGCCAGCGCCAAAGGCCGAAAATCCAACGCCAGCCAAGCCCATCTTTTTCAGGAAGTCGCGCTTGGAAATGCGCCTTGCGGCGAAATCGCGTGCGGTATCCGCAATAAACGTCTTTTTGTCGTAGTCTCTAAAGCTCATTTTATTTCCTCCCATGGGTTTAAAGTTCAGTATCCCGTTCGCAGTCTCACTCTTTCAGGGATCCAAGAGTGAGCCCGCGAACCAGATGGCGTTGCACAAGCAGAATGAAGATGAAGCTCGGCACAATGGCAGCTGTGCCAAGAGCCGCAATGAAGCCCCATTCATTGCCTGTCGAAGTGACAAAGGTTTGAATCTTGACAGGGACCGTCCGTATTTCCGTAGTGAGAAATAAGGACAGAAGAAATTCGGTCCAGGCGAATATGAAGCACAATACAGCAGAAGCAGCCACACCACCACGCACCATTGGCAACACAATGCGCCGGAAAGTCTGGGTGCGCGTGGCACCGTCGATCATGGCCGCTTCATCGATATCTTTTGGAATGTCGTCGAAGAATGACTTCATCAGCAGAATGGCAATCGGCAGGTTCATCAATGCGTAAATCAGCATCAGCCCGAGGTAGCCCATGTAGATATTGTCGGTATCACGCAAACCTGCGGCTTTGTAGATTGTGACCAGTGGAATTAGGATCGCGATGGGCGGCATAAAGCGTTGGCCTAGCACCCAGTTGAGATAGCCCTCCCGGCCTCTGAAAACCATGCGGGACAATGCATAGGCCGCAAACACCGCCACCAGCATGGTAATCGTGGTTGAGCCAATCGAAACGATAATGGAATCAAGAATGGTGCGGCGCGAATCATAACCACCATCACCCGTCACACCCATGCCGAAGCCCTGTTTAATCGCCATCTCAGAGCGCGAGAGCCCCAGAAGCGTGACGGCGTAGTTCACCAGTGTCGGTGCAAAATCAAACCAGATGATCCGATCCTTGTCGAAGATCGCGTCCATCGGCTTGATTGACGTCAGCGCCCACCAGAACATCGGGAACATGAAGATGCCGGTAACTATAACCGCCGCCGTGTCACGCAACAACTTCCATGGCCGGGACATTTCCATCAGAGCTTCACCTTGAAGATCTTCATGAACAGCGTTGAAACAACAATCACGAGAATGAGGGTCAGCAAGGCAATTGTAGAGGCGTAGGGGAAGTCGGCGTTGCCGAAGTAAATACGGCCGGCATAGGACGTCATCGTTTCGGTTGCGGTTCCAGGCCCCGAATCCGTCATCACCTTGACGTAATCAAAGGCACGGAAC
>JBAVOA010000088.1:0-5073 GCA_049691635.1 Aestuariivirga sp.
GTCCAGAAGCGGCGCCATGATCCGACACGGTCAATAGAGGCCGCCTCATAGAGATATTTTGGGACCGACACGAGGCCCGCCAGCACAAGGAGCATGACGAAGGGCGACCACATCCAGGCGTCGGCAAAGACGATGCCTGCAACCGCGCCCACCTTGTTGGAGAACAGGATGAACTGCTCGCCGGTGAATTCTTTCATGAAGTAGCTGATGAGGCCGAAGGTCGGGTCATAATAATAGGAGAAGAACACGCCGACAGCGACCACCGACAGCATCATCGGAGTGAGCACCAGGATCAGGAGATAGCGGCGCAGGGGAAACTGCTTGGCAAACATCACGGCCAGCAGGAAGCCGACAATCATCTGTACGGACACGGTGAGCACGGTGAACATGGCGGTGTTGGTGAGGTTGGCCCAGAGTTCCGGAGCTTTCAGGTCGTCGGTGAGCAATTTTGAATAGTTGGCCAGACCCACGAACCGCATGGATTGCTGGCTGCTCTGGTAGGCGAAAAATGACAGCCCAAGAGACCACAGCAGGGGAAAGATGTTCATTACAAAAAGCACGGCAATGGCCGGCGAAACGAGCAGGCCGCCGTAATAGTGGCGACGGAAGGCGTTGACCACGAAACTGGCGGCGACCATGGCCACCATGGCGCCTACGATCCAGAACGAAACAGACGCGGGCAGGATTGAGGCGGCGGCGATAGAAACGGCAAGGCCCACGGCAATCGCAAGTTTCCAGTTATCGGGCGTCACGTTCAAAAATCCGGGCGCCGGTTGTTCGGTTGCCGTCATGGTCATTAAATCAAGCTTCTCTTTCGTCAGGAGATAAAAGAGACGCGCGCATACAAGCTACGCGCGCCCCAGATTTGCTTACGTCTTACTTCTTGATCAGGCCAGCTTCCTCGAGGAGGTTCTGCTGATACTTGGCAACATTGTCCAAGGTTGTCTTGGCATCCTGCTTGCCCGTGATGGCAAGATCGAACTGATCCTGCTGCTGGGTGAGGAGGTCAAAGAACTGTGGCACATGCCAGACGTCCTTTTGCCAATCGAGGGACGCAGCCCAAGCCCGGTTCCACGGACGGTAGGTGTTGTACTTCGGATCGGTATAGACCGACTTCATGGCAGACTGGCCACCGCTTGCGGCAAACTGGTTCTGAATTTCAGGCGACAGCCACCACTTCACGAAACCCATGGCTTCGGTGAGCTGGGTTGGCGTTGTCCAAGTGGTAAGCACAAAGGGCTGGCCACCGATATTCGACCAGCGGATGAGCTTGCCATCAGGTCCTGGCGTTCCAGGCGCCAAGCCGAAAACCAGCTTGTCCGAGACCTTCGAGGTTTTCGGGTCAAGCGAAGCTTCGCCGAGGCCGATCCAGTCGATGTTCATGGCCACTTTGCCTTCGCGGAACAGTTCGTCCGATTTGAAGATGTCCATGGTGCCGGTCTTGGCGATCGGCGGCATGTATTGGATCAGACGCAGGTAGTGCTCAAGCGCACCAACAGCTGCCGGCGAGTTCACAACGCCTTCGGCCTGGCCATCGGGCTGCTTGGTTTCATTCCAAACGTCGCCGCCTTCCTGCCAGATAAAGCCATTGATCTGCATGGACGAGAAGTCGTAGCCTTTGCCGGCCTGGTAAGCGATGCCGTAGAAATCATCATCGGCAGGCTTGCCTGCAAGCATTTCGCCCTTCTTGCGCTGGAAGAATTTTCCAACGTTTTCGAAATCATCCCAGTTCATGGCATCAATTTCTTCGCCCGTGCAAGGAAGCTTCTTGTTGAACTTCGCCATGAAGTTCTTCTGCTCTTCCTCATTGCACAGGATGTCCGAACGGCCATAGGTGACCAGCACGTCCGGGAACTGCGGGAAGCCGTAGTAGTTCGGCGTCGAGTTCGGATAGGTCGAATAGGCATTCAGCGGGGCTGGATGCATATCGGCCATGGTCTTCTGCAGTTCCGGATCGGCGTCGATCAGGTCGTTGACCTTGCGGAAGTAGCCGCCTTCAACGAAGGCACCCAGCCATTGGGAATCCGACACGGCGAAATTATACTTCTGCTCGCCGGAGGTGAGCGAAGCGTTGACGCGGGTGTAGAAGTCAGGCCAGGGAATGAAGTCGACATCCAGCTTCACGTTGTTGCCGGTCTTCGACTTGTATTGCTCGTCGAACATTTTCTTCATGATGCGCGTCGGCGGCCAATCGGGCACGGCCATGGTCAGCGTCACATCTTCGGCCGATGCGTGGATCGCACCGCCGATCGACATCAGGGTGGCAACGCTAAACGCCGTCGCAGCCCATTTCATCTTCGTCGTTATGGTCATCTTAGGTTTTCTCCCATTGTTAACCCGTTTGCTTCTGTCCTTGAGCGTCAGGTCATGACCTGCCCGCTTGCGGCGCGGAAGATGTGAATATCGTTTGGATCAATGAATATGCTGGCTGGATCGCCAATCTTGATTGCCGTTGCCTTGGCTTCCGGCAGCACCATGCGGAGCATTTCCTTGCCGGTTTCAACGGAGACGATTGTAATATCGCCCAGAGGCTCAAGCAGATGAATTTTGGAGGCGATGGATTTTTCACCCTTGCCCGCCAGCCTGATGTCACTGGGGCGAATGCCGATGATGGCTGCTTCGCCTGCGGCAGCGGTCTTGCGCGGCGATTTCGGGACCATCTTGCCAAGGGGCGTCTCGAATGATCTGGCGTCCTTGCCGACCGTCGCTTTCACCATGTTCATATGGGGCGAACCTATCTTGCCAGCCACATAGGTGTTGACCGGGCGCTCGTAGAGCTCTTCAGGAGTTCCGCGCTGGATGACCATGCCATCGCGCATTACTGCGATTTCCTCGCCCATGGACAGGGCTTCAAGTTCATCGGGCGTTGCATAAACAATGGTCATCCCAAACTGGCGGTGCAGGCGCTTGAGTTCGGCGCGCATGTCGTGGCGGAGCTTGGCATCGAGATTGGTGAGCGGTTCGTCGAGCAAGAGGATCCTGGGTTGCCGGACCAGGGAGCGGCCGAGGGCCACGCGCTGCTGTTCGCCGCCGGACAGGGTGCTGGGCTTGCGCTCAAGGCGATGGGTGAGCTTCAGCATCGCCGCGGTTTCGTTTACGCGTTTTGTGATTTCTGCCGAGGCAATTTTTTCCTCGCGCAGAGGATAGGCCAGGTTTTCGAATACGGTGAGATGCGGATAAAGCGCAAAAGACTGGAACACCATGGACACGCCACGACCGGCAATTGGTTCGTTGGTGAAGTCCCGTCCGTCAATCGCAAGTCGGCCTGAATCGGGCCGCACCAGTCCTGAGATAGTGCGGAGCGTCGTGGTCTTGCCCACGGAACTCGGCCCGAACAGGACGAAGAACCGTCCCGGCGCCACATCGAAGGAGAGGTTTTCAAGGGCGCGCACCTTGCCATAGGATTTCGAAATCCCAGACAACCGCAATGCGGGCCTAACGCCTTCAGCCATTCCCATTCCCTGTCTGCCCGTGGGGGCTATTTTCGGCAGAGACTATCCTGTCTCTCTTTATTTGCAAGCCGCCTATCATAAATCCAAAATAATTATTTTAGACAGTTGAAGCGCCTTGCGCTTTGTTGCACAAATATTAGCCACCCGCGTTTTCCCATTGGCCTGTCTTCGCCGACTTGAGAACCGCATCGGTGACGAGATCCGTCGCCAGCGCATCGCGGAAGGTGGGTGCGGCACTCTTTCCTTCGCCGGTGGCGCCTAGAAAATCGGCGACCTGGTGAATGAAAGTGTGCTCATAACCGATCTGCAAGCCGGGCACCCACCACTTGTCCATATAGGGATGGTCGCCATCGGTAATGTGCAGGGAGCGCCAGCCCCGGGTGCGGCTCTCGTCGCGGTGGTCGAAATACTGCAGGCGGTGGAGGTCGTGGAGGTCCCAGGCAATCGAGGCGTTCTCTCCATTGATTTCGAAGGTGTAGAGGGCCTTGTGGCCACGGGCATAACGGGTCGCTTCAAAACTGGCCAGCGAACCATTGGCAAAACGGGCGAGGAACAGGCTGGCGTCATCAATGCCCACCGGCTCGGTCTTGCCGGTGATGTTGTGGTGGCGTTCCTTGATGAAAGTTTCGGTCATGCCGGAGACTTTGGTGATGCCGCCGTTGAGCCACAGGGCCGTATCGATGCAGTGGGCGAGAAGATCGCCGGTGACGCCGCTTCCGGCCACCCCCACATCGAGACGCCACAGGCCTTGGCCGCCCTGGGGGAGATCCTTGGAAATGGTCCAGTCCTGGAGGAATTTGGCGCGGTAATGGAAGATCCGGCCGAGCTTGCCCTCATCGATCAATTGCTTGGCAAGGGTGACGGCGGGAACCCGGCGGTAATTATACCAGACCATGTTTGGCACCTTGGCCGTCTCGACGGCTTCCACCATCTTGCGGGACTCGGCAGCGGAACGCCCGAGGGGCTTCTCGCACATCACCATCTTGCCGGCCCTGGCGGCGGCAATGGCGATTTCCAGGTGGGTGTCGTTGGGGCTGGCGATATCGATGAGATCGATATCCTTGCGTTCAACCAGCTTGCGCCAATCGGTTTCGCTTGACTCATAACCCCAGTTTTCGGCGAAGGCCTTGGCCTTGGCGCCATCACGGGCACAGATGGCCTTCAGCACCGGGCGGTAGGGCACATTAAAGAAATGGCCAACCTGCGAAAACGCGTTCGAATGGGTGCGGCCCATGAAACCGTAGCCAACCATCCCGACGTTGAGGGGTTTTTTCGCCATGTCAGGCCTGCCAGCCGTGGGCGTTGCGCACCTTGATCATGGTGCCGAGGATGTCGTTCCAGGTTTGCTGCTTCATCATGGATTCGTTGGAGAACAGGCAGCCATCCCAGCAGATGTGTTTCATGGTCTTGGTAAGTGTGCCGCTGGCATCGCGGAGCCAGAGCCCTGCATCATGGACAATATCCAGTTTGCCGTTTGGATCGGTTGCCATGCAGTGTTTCCCGGTCTTGTCGTGACTGCCGCTGCCTTTCACCGTTGCATCATTCTGCGCGACATGGAAGTCGGTGGTCCAGGGGCGCAGGGCGTCAGTCAGTTTTTTCAACGCGGCGGTGAGGGCAGACC
>JBAVOA010000089.1:0-2209 GCA_049691635.1 Aestuariivirga sp.
CATTTTGGCTTTGGCCATGGCCAACCCTATACTTATCGATTTTCGCAATCTCTTTTCAATTCAGGAAGCAGATTCTTTTGGGATCAAATATATGTCGTTGGGCCGAAAGCCCGTTGCCATCTCACGGCAACACGCAGGTTCCATGGTGGTCAATTACGTATCAACGGGTGACGACCGCTCGCCGTTTCACGCTAAGGGAATTTGATTATGCGCGCACTTGTAGCCGGCGGAGCCGGATTTCTGGGCTCCCACCTCTGCGACAGGTTGGTTGAGCAAGGGCATGAGGTACTTGTTGTCGATAACCTGCAGACAGGCAGGCTCTCAAATCTTTCTCACTTTGGGGGGAATCGAAGAATCGAATTCCGGCACGGAGATGTCATCAACAAAATTGATGGAAAATTTGATCGGATTTACAATCTCGCGTGCCCTGGCTCGCCGCCACGCTATCAGCAGAATCCGATTGGAACTGCGCGCACCAATTTTATTGGTGTAGACAACTTGCTTCAGCTTGCTGCGAAATGTGGTGCACGGTTTTTTCAGGCATCTACGTCCGAGGTTTATGGAGATCCGCTGATTCATCCGCAACCTGAACACTACCAGGGAAACGTCAATCCCATCGGGCCCCGTGCATGTTATGATGAAGGGAAACGGATTGGGGAAACCTTGTGTTTCGATTACCACCGGCAATACAATGTGAAGATTAAGGTCGCGCGCATTTTCAACACCTATGGACCCCGCATGAATGCTGACGATGGCCGGGTGGTTTCGAATTTTATCGTTCAGGCCCTGTCCAATAAACCGATAGAGATCTATGGAAATGGAGAGCAGACACGGTCCTTCTGCTATGTAAGTGATCTCATTGACGGTTTCGTTCGTTTGATGGAAAGCCCCGAAGAAGTCCTCGGTCCCGTAAATCTTGGCAATCCGGGAGAATACACAATTGGGGAGTTTGCGCGGATCATCATTGAGATGACGGCATCACGTTCGAAAATTGTATATTGCGAGCTGCCAAAAGATGATCCTTGGAGGCGACGGCCAGACATTGGCCAGGCCAAGAAAGTCTTGTGCTGGCAACCTACAATTGACTTGCGGGAAGGATTGTTGCGGACAATTACCTATTTTGAAGAACAACTCCGCTTGGATAGAGTAGGCTGATCGCACGTAATTTCGTAAAATCTGCCCTAGGTGATCGTAAAGACTAGGATGCCGTCGGCGAAGCAAATCCCTAAAAAGTTTGTCGGGGCTATCCGATGCAGATAATTGGGTTGGTAGTTTCTTAAAGGCCATGTGATGAGTTTGGCGAAATGCTGGGCTGGCCACAATTGTGCTATTTAACACTTGAACCTTCGCATATTAATAACTTCACCCAATGTCCCTGCATTAGGTTCAGGTAAAGCCTCCAATGCGTCGCGTTTGTGCTCGTCATTGGCATGTGAGTATCGATGCAGCATTACGTGGGTTTTGTGCCCGGTGATGCTCATTATGATCGAGTCCGAAATTCCGGCGGCTTGAAGCTGGCTGGTGAAGTTATGACGAAGATCATGGGGCCGAAGAATACTGACTTTGGCCTTTGCACACATACGAAGTGACCTGCTCGCCGATGAGCCCTCGGTTATAAGTTAGCCTTGTTCAGGTTTGGTCCAATATTGACCTGTTTGCAAATTCGATTGGTGTGCACCCTCCGAGGCTCGTGTGTGGCCTGTTGTGATTGTAGTCAGTCCTCCATGTTTCGATGATGTGCTGGGCGTTGCGATAGCTGGTGAACAAGTGCTCGCTTAGGCGTCACACCGCGCAGTTGGATGGGAACGCCATTGGCATCAGTGATTGGTAGCTTCAAACAGTCGAAGTTATAACCATATCCATTTGCCCAAATAATGGTGCCAATGTATTCCTCGCGCAGGTTCAATTTGCGGATGCCGTCGATACGGAGAGGCGGCAGCGGCGCCGATTCTTCCTTTGGCTGGAGTTCGGAACTTATTGACGGCGTGGCCGCCAGCGCGTCCGCCGCCTTGATGAAGACAGCGTAGCTTTTGTCGGCTGCCTTCGGCGATTGGTCGGCGTCGTCATCAAGCGCAAGTGTGCCATCGGCGATCCCTAGCACGCGCCCAAGCAGCGTGGCGCCCGCATGACCCAAGCGACGGGGATCGAGGTCATAGCCCCTGCCGATGCCAGTGATGATTATTGTCGGCGGATACTTTCTGCCTGGAAA
>JBAVOA010000090.1:0-4680 GCA_049691635.1 Aestuariivirga sp.
CCGAGCCGATCACCCGGAAGCGCGGCTCGAGCGTTACGGGGTCGATGCGGATGCGCTCAATGGCGCCCGGTGCGGCGCGCTGGCCGCAGGAAATTTGCGCGCCCTCGAAGGCTGGCCCCGTGGGCGACGAACAGGCAAGCAGCCGCGCCCTGGAGCCCAAAATGATTTCCGCATTGGTGCCCACATCGACGGCGAGAATGATTTCGTCGGAATCCTGCGGCGCTTCCGAAAGCACCACGCCCGCCGCGTCGGCCCCCACATGGCCGGCGATGCAGGGTAGCACATAGCACTGCGCGCCGGGGTTCAATTTCAGGTCAAGCTCGCGGGCAGGGCAGGTGACGGACAATCCCGTGGCCAGCGCGAAGGGCGCGCCGCCGAGTTCGGTGGGGTCGATGCCGAGGAACAGGTGGTGCATCACCGGATTGCCGACGAGGACGATTTCCAGAATATCCGTGAGTTCGATTTTGGCTTCTGTGGCAACCTGTTGAGCAAGCGTGTTCAGCGCCTCGCGGATCACGGCGGTCATTTCCCTGTCACCGCCCGGATTCATCATCACATAGGAGACGCGGCTCATCAGGTCTTCGCCGAAGCGGATCTGCGGGTTCATCAGGCCGGCGGAGGCCACCACATCGCCGCTTGCGAGATTGCAGAGATGGGCCGCAACCGTGGTCGAGCCCACGTCAACGGCCAGGCCAAATATCCGGTCATGGAAGCCGGGCCAGATCGCCACAAGCTCCTTGCCACCGCCGGCCACGCGCGAATTCACCGCGCAGGTGATTTTCCATTCACCTTTTTTCAGTGCCGCCTGGAGCTGGGAAATGATATTGAGGTTGCAGGTGAGATCACGCACATCCCACTGCTCGGCCAGCGCCCGGTAGACGCGTTCGAGATCGGAGGAGGGCTTGTGCATGTCCGCCTCTTCGACTTCGATGAAGTAAAGCCGCGTGGCCGGATCCATCTCGATGTCGCGCACTTCGGCGGCCTTGCGCACCACCTGCTTGTGCACCTGGCTTTCCGGCGGCACGTCGATGACCACATCGGCGAGCAGTTGTGTCTGGCACGAGAGGCGGCGGCCCGCGGCGAGGCCACGCAATTTGTCGTAGCGTTCTTCGACCTTGGAAAATGCCGAGAGATGATCGGTGGCAGAGGTTATGCCATGCTTGGCAAATTCGCCTTCGCCCACATTGATCTGGCAGCGCCCGCAAATGGCCCGCCCGCCGCACACGGAGTCGATATCAACGCCGAGCGAACGCGCCGCACTCAGCACCGGTGTCCCAAGCGGAAACCGCCCGCGCTTGCCCGAAGGCGTGAAAACAATCAGCGCGTCGGTTTTGTCCATCAGCGGCGGCGCCTCGCCTCGCGGGCAGCGCGGCGTGCTTCGATGTCTTCGTTCGATGAAATCTCCCCCGCTGCCTGGGCGGCCTTGGAAGGGGCCGCCGTCATCTCGCGGAACCTGTTTGTCCAGAACTTGCAGTGCTTGTCCGTGCCGTTCAGCACATTGGCGCCGAAGATCGCATGCATGTCTTCATCATGCAGCGGGTTCATGATGGCCGATGTCATGCCGTGGCTTGCCGCCATGGCGAGGAAATAGCCGGTCAGCGCCCGGCGGTTCGGCATGCCAAAGGACACATTGGACGCGCCGCAGGTGGTGTTCACTTTCAATTCCTCGCGCAGGCGCCGCACCAGGCGGAACACCTGCTGGCCCGCCGTGCCCATGGCCCCGATCGGCATGACCAGCGGGTCAACCACGATGTCGTGCGGCTTGATGCCGAAATCGGCGGCCCGTTCCACAATCTTCCTGGCCACCGCAAAGCGCACGTCCGGATCTTCCGAAATGCCGGTCTCGTCATTGGAGATGGCCACCACCGGCACATTGTATTTGGCAATGAGCGGCAGAATGGCTTCGAGCTTTTCTTCCTCGCCTGTCACCGAATTGACCAGCGGCCGCCCCTTGGCGGTCTCAAGCCCGATCTTCAGCGCCGAGGTCACCGAGGAATCGATGCATAGCGGCAGATCGACGAGGGACTGCACGATCTCCAGGGTCTGCTTCATCAGCGGCGGTTCGGTCTCGTTGGGGTTCACCGCAGTGACGCCCGCATTGATATCGAGAATATGTGCGCCGGCGGCAACCTGGGCCAGGGCATCCCGGATCACCGTTTCAAAATTGCCGGCCTGCATCTCGGCCGCTAGCTTCTTGCGCCCCGTGGGGTTGATGCGCTCGCCGATCACCGTGAACGGCCGGTCAAAGCCGATGATGTGCTGGCGCGTGGCGGATGCAACGAGGGTGTGGGTCATGACGAGAGTTTGCCTCCATTGGCAATAAGGGTTTTGAGCCGGTCCTTGTCGTAGGTGGCCTCTATATCAGATCTGGCTTTTTCCACTTCGGAAATGAGGTCGTCGCCCACCGGAATGGGCTCGGCCCGGCGCCAGTCCGCCAGGTAGGAATCCGTGTCGGTGGCGCCAACCCGCATGGCGGCCATGTCGATGGCCTCCATGAAACGGTTGTCGAGCATGCGCTTTTCCTCCTTGCGGCCCAGTTTTACGGAAACCGCCGAGGGAATGTCGCGCCAGTAGGTGATGATGAGATTGGCCATGGTGGAGAGCCTTATGCCAGTGTTCAAAAACGGCGAATAGCCCAAAAACGACGTCCGGCCAAGAACAGCCGAAGGGGACTCAGGAAGCGGGCGGCCAAGAGCTGGTGTTGTGGTCAGGATGCTGGCGGTTGGAAAGCCTGATCTTTTCGTAGCGTTCGGCCGTGTCACCCACGCCGTTATCGCCATCTCCCGTCGCGGTGCCCGGAAGCCCGGTCAGTTCACCCAGCCAAGGCTCGCAGGATTCGAGCCCATACTGGAATTCCGGCTTCATTTCCGCGTGCCTGTCAAGCGAGCCGATGGAGACCGACACGCGCGGCCGCGAGAGGGCCTCATAGGTAAGCGGCGTCCCGCAATCGCTGCAGAAGCCCCGGTCGGCATCGTCTGAACTGCGGTAATGCGCCAGTGTGCCGCGCGTGATGCGGAACTTGTCCCGTTTCACGCCTGCAAAGGAGCCAAAGAAATTGCCGAACTGCTTCTGGCACATGCGGCAGTGGCAGATGCACGGATTGTCGGGCCGGACCAGCAATTCATAGCGCACCGCGCCGCACTGGCAGCCACCGGACCAAACGTCTTCACTCATGGCAAACTCCTCGCTGAAGTAAGTGCTGGGAGACTAGCCGATAATTCCCGCTTTGCGGAGACCGGATATTTCGCCCTTGGCCATTCCGGGCAAGTCTTAGAGCACAGGTTCCGTCCCGTCCCTGGGCTTTGGCGGGGCCTTTTCATACCCAACTGGCGTCTCTCAAAACAGGATCGGATGGGCAACGCCCGGCACCTGAACGCCGTCTTCGCGGCAAGCCAGATCTGCAGGCCCCGCGGTGACGGAGTTCATCGTGCGGGATTCGCGGCTCCACGTGGGAAGCTTGAATCACGCCCAGCCCAGCGCCTTCAATGGCAAACCGTCATGTCCGGAATGGCCCAATGACCGGACATAGGGCCGAGGCTGCCAAATCGACGCTACTGACCCCGAGCAGAAAAATTCGAGCGGGACTTTGCCAGCCCCACCCAATTTTCAGCCTCTGAATGACTGGCCCTTAGAGATCAGCTTTCTCGTCAATTCGATGTTGTTCGCGCAATTCCAGAATAGCCTTACGGCTATCCATTGTGAGCGGAGGCGGCGTGTTCACCTCAACATTAGCGTTGCACAGGTTCTTGTGCCGCTTTGCATAAGATTCAGTGCTCGCCACTCCAGTTACAAAGAGCAAGGTAAGCGTCGAAATCACAATCTTGTTCATGTCGTTCTCCATCAATTTCAAGTGTGAGGCTCTATGACTGACCCTCATCGACTAGGAGACGAAAATGGCAGAGAAAATTCCTTGATCACGGAAGATGTGATGATGCTTTAGTAAAATGGCTAAAAGGCGCGCTGTAGTTTCCAGAGCTCGTCCGTATTGAGGTCGGACACGGCCCAATATGTGACACCTTGCTTCGTCCACGACACAATGTTGTAGCCGTTGCGTGTGTCGAGTTGCGCTGAATGATCGCTTCCAGGCGATGCCCATGTAAAGACATTGATCAGGTGTTTGTCGTGTTTGTAGACGAGCGCCCCAACACGCCGATCATTGACGTAGTCAAGCCGACCACCGATTAGTGGGAAGCCGGCGGCCGTCAAATCCTGAACTGCGGGCGAAAAATCAACTTTCCCCGCAAACCAGGGCCTGACCGTGTGTTGATCCGTCGAAGCCACTTGCACCGGCGAATCTAGCAGCAATGACCGGAGATGAGCATTGAGAATATCGTGTTCAATATCATCCGATCGATTTGCGATCTTCATTGCTCCATAGGTCGCAAATACCGAAACCAGGCTAACCGCCGCGAGCATTGCGGCTTGCTGGGCGAAGCGCGCCACGACCTGCGATCCAAAGCCAGAAAACAAACCGTTGTGCCTGCTCGCGGATGCCGTCGTCTCACCAACTTCCGCGTGATCCAAAGCTGCACTGATCCGAGCAGCCAAATCGGGGGGAATTGGCGATCGACCTTCGGATTTCAGCATTTGCCCGATCTGCCGATAGTCAGCCAAAATAGCGCTGCAGGACGTGCAACTCTTGAGATGTTCCTGAACGACAACAGTATCACGCGCTGAAAG
>JBAVOA010000091.1:0-2055 GCA_049691635.1 Aestuariivirga sp.
GCGGGGTGCAGGTGTAACGCTTTTGCTGACGGCAATCGCCGCGGCACTCGGCCTTGCCTTGAGCATCGGCGGGGCGGCAACGGCGCGCTGGGGCCTGGGCTGGGCGCGGGCCCTGGTGATGGTTTACGTCGAACTGATCCGCAACACACCCTTCATCGTGCAGCTGTTCTTCATCTTTTTCGGGTTGCCCAGCCTAGGGGTGCGCATGACGGGCATGACCGCCGCGGTGCTGGCCATGACGATCAATCTCACCGCCTATTGCATCGAGATTGTCAGGGCCGGCCTTGAGGCGGTGCCGCCGGGCCAGCGCGAGGCGGGCCTGGCGCTCGGCATCAGCCCGGTTTCGGTTTTCATCTACATCACTCTCCCCCAGGCCATTGCCATCGTCTATCCGGCGCTGGTGAGCCAGATCATCATCACCATGCTGGAATCCGCCGTGGTGTCGCAGATCGCGGTAACCGATCTCACCCATGTGGCGGACTTCATCCAGTCGCGGACCTACCGCGCCTTTGAAACCTATTTCGCCGTCATGGTGATCTATCTCGGCATGGCGCTGGCGCTGCGCTGGGCCTTCCAGCGCGCCGGACGGCGCCTGTTCGCGGGACGCAACTGATGGTCAGCCTTTCCCTCTACGACATCATTCCCTATCTGCTGCTTGCAGCGCGCTGGACGCTGGCCCTCTCGGCCATTGCCTTTGCGGGTGGCGGCATCGGCGCGACCCTGCTGCTGCTCCTGCGTTACGCCTATCCTGCGGCGGGGGCGCGCATCGTCAGCGTCTATACCGGCCTCCTGCAGGGCACGCCGCTTCTGCTGCAACTGTTCGTGGTGTTTTTCGGCCTGCCCCTGCTGGGCGTCGATGTCTCGCCGCTGCTGGCCGCAACGGTGGCGCTGACGCTTTATGCCAGCGCCTTCCTCACCGAAATCTGGCGCGGCTGCGTGGACGCCATCCCGCGCGGCCAGTGGGATGCCAGCGCCAGCCTCGGCATGAATTTCCTCACCCAGATGCGCGATGTCATCGTGCCCCAGGCGGCGCGGATCGCCATCCCGCCGACGGTGGGTTTCCTTGTCCAGCTTCTCAAGAGCACGGCGCTGGCCTCCATCGTGGGCTTCAGCGAACTCACCCGGGCGGGGCAGATCCTGGCCAATGCCACCTTCCAGCCGTTCCTGATCTATGGCCTGGTGGCGCTGGCCTACTTCACCCTGTGCTACCCGCTCACCATGGGCTCGCGCTATCTGGAACGGAAACTCAAGCATGCGAAATAGCCGCGTCGCCGCATACGGAGGGCGAAGATGACACGTGAAACGAACGAATCTCACGCAGCGGCGGTGCCGATGATCGAAATGCGCGGCGTCAACAAATGGTACGGCGACTTCCAGGCCCTGAAGGATGTTTCGCTCACGGTGCGCAAGGGTGAGCGCGTCGTCATCTGCGGCCCCTCGGGCTCGGGCAAGTCAACGGCCATCCGCTGCATCAACCGGCTTGAAGAGCATCAGTCGGGCCAGATTTTCGTCGAAGGCGTTGAGCTCAACGCGCAAAGCCGGAATATCGAACATGTGCGCCGCGAGGTGGGCATGGTGTTCCAGCAGTTCAACCTGTTTCCCCATCTCACGGTGCTTGACAATCTGACCCTGGCGCCGCGGCGGGTGCGGAAACTGCCGCGCAAGCAGACCGAGGAACGCGCCATGGAATACCTGAAGCGGGTGCGCATCGCCGAGCAGGCGCACAAGTACCCCAGTCAACTTTCCGGCGGGCAGCAGCAACGGGTGGCGATCGCGCGCGCCCTGTGCATGGAGCCGCAGATCATGCTGTTCGATGAGCCCACCTCGGCTCTCGATCCCGAGATGATCAAGGAAGTGCTCGACGTGATGATCGCGCTGGCCGAAGAGCACATGACGATGATCTGCGTGACCCACGAAATGGGCTTTGCCAAGACCGTGGCCGACACGGTGATCTTCATGGATCACGGGCGGATCGTCGAAGTGGCGCCGCCGGAGGAATTCTTCTCGAGCCCGAAGAACGAGAGGACCAGGCTGTTCATCAGCCAGGTGCTGAAG
>JBAVOA010000092.1:0-3562 GCA_049691635.1 Aestuariivirga sp.
CTGCATAGTGGACGGGCTAACCATGGTGCCTCACGCGAACGGTGCCGTACATAAAAAATGCGCCACCCCAATGGTGGCGCACTTCCCGCGTCTTGTCGATCAGTTCTTGGCCATGAACCCTTCCATGTTTGCCGGGGTTACCAGCTGGAAGGGAATCCAGACCTTGGTTTCCACCTTTTCGCCCTTGACCAGCTTGACAGCCGCGTCAACGGCACCGGCGCCCTGGCCGAAAGCATCCTGGAACACGGTGACATCAAGGTCGCCTGCCTTCATGGTGGCAAGCGCTTCCTGGGTGGCATCAATGCCGCCAACCACAACATCCTTCATGTCCCATCCCGCCGCCTTCATGGCATTGATGGCACCGATTGCCATGTTGTCATTGTTGGCAATAATGGCAGCGGGCTTGTGGCCGGCAGCGATCCAGTTGGTCATCAGGTCCTGGGCCTTGACTGGATCCCAAACAGCGGTTTGCTCGTCGAGGATTTTCATGCCAGCGCATTCCGGCGTGGCGATCACTTCATGAATGTCCTTGGTGCGCTGAACGGCAGCCTGGTTACCGAGGTCGCCGACCATGACGAGAATGTCGCCCTTGCCGCCCAGCAGCTTGCAGACTTCCTTGGTTTCGAGCGTGCCGGAATCGGCTTCGTTGGAAGCCACAAAGGCACCCTTCGGTCCCAGCGCATCAACGTCAATCGGCTGGCGGTTGACATACACGATTGGAATGCCGGCATCGTTGGCGGCCTTGGTCATCGGCGCCGTTGCCGACGTATCGACAGCGTTCACAATGATGGCGTCAACCTTCGAGGCGATAAAATTCTGGATCTGCGAAAGCTGCTTTGATACGTCATCATCGGCAATTTCAATCTGCACAGGCTGGCCCGCATCGGCGGCTGCCTTTTCAATGCCCTTGCGGAGAACCGTCAGGAAGGTGTCCGAGTTGGCCATCGACACGCCGATGTTGCCAGCGAATGCGGTGCTGGCCATGAGCGTTGTCATGGCGGCTGCGAGAATTAATTTCTTCATTTCAATAACTCCTCCGTAAGAGTGTCCGGTGGCACTCTTTTGATTGGCCGGAAATCCCCGACAAGGGGCAAGGCGTCAAACGTCACGGTCGGACAAAATGTGGAAAACATTCAGATCCTCCCCTATCGCCAGTTGCACCTATTCGCTGGGCATTCTGGAACATACGGATCAAGATGGAATATTTGGAACATCCTGGTCCTAATTTGGATAGAATATTCCATTATCAGGGAGAGTCAAATACTCCTCTCGGAGCCCGCTGCGAACCTATCAAATTCTATCATTCGATCGTTTGACCGGCTTGACAGGGTCTATCAGATATTTTCGCTGACAAAAATTTCCGCCTGCAGCTGAATCGGGCTGGCGCGCTCATGGCGCCCGGAAACTGCCGCCTGTGCCATGGCTGCAACGGCGTGTGCAGCCAGTGCCGTCACCGGTGTTGCCAGGACCATATCAATGGTTCCATCGATCAGGGCGCTGCGCGTGACCGGGATCAATTCATTGCAGACGGCAATGATGCGATCACCCGCCTTCTCGTCACGAAGGGCGCGGACAAGCCCTTCCATGCCGCCGCCAGACATATAGATTCCAACCAGATCGGCATTGCTTGAAATCATGTCCACGACGGCCTCATAGGCAATGCGCTGGTCGTCCAGATTCACCAGGGGCTCCAACACCTGAAACTGGGGGGCGTTTTCGCGCATGTAGCTGCGGAAGCTGATCTCGGCGGTTTCCTGGCTGAGGTAGCGATGGCTGCCCAGAAGTATGCCAATTTTCCCAGGCTTTTTTGCCAGCCGGGAAATGGCCCAGGCTGCGGTGCGTCCGGCTTTGCGCGAGTCTACACCAATATATCCGGCACGCGCCGGCGTGGTCAGGTCACTCAACAGCGTAAAAACCGGTTTGCCTTTCGCGATGATTTCCTCGACGGCTTCGTTCACCAGGGGATGGTCGACGGCAACGACTGCCAGCACATCCACCCGCGCGCCAATTTCGCGGATCTTTGCGGCGATAAAGGAGGGGACGAGTTCATCCATGAACTCAACAACCGCCTTTCCACGAATGGAAGGTGTCTGCTTCGTGGCGTTTTGCAACTCATTGGCGAGGGCCCGGTAGAAATCGTCCTGGCGCTTCTGCAGCAGGAAACCCATGGTACAGGGCCTGACTTCGGTCATGCGCTGCTTGAGCAGGCCCGTGGCATGGTAACCGATGGACTCGGCTGCTGCCACAACCCGCAACGCCGTATCCTCACGCACCGGCAGGCGCCGGTTCAGGACCCGGTCCACGGTGGCAACGCTTACGCCCGCCTGGCGCGCCAGATCCGTTATCGTTGCCCGTTTGCCCATGCCGACTTCCTTCACTGCGTCTCTCCGTATCACATGAAAGCTTTTGATGCAATTTGATAGAATACATCAGTTTTTGTTTGCCCGGGCCCGACTCCTCAACTAAGTAAAACGGCACGTTTCGGAGGAATGCCCCATGAATGTGAGTGCCACGCCGCGCGACTATGGCCTTCTGGGCCGGGATGCCAAGATTGCCGAGGAAATGGGGCTGGCATCCGCCCAATGGTATCAATGCCCCCTGCCGCGCAAACGGCTCAAGGAACTGATGCAGCGCCGGGATGCGCCGGCCATCCGCGACAGCCTGATCTGGTTTGCATCCTTTGCGGTCAGCGGCGGCCTTGCCTATTACTTCTGGCCCACGTGGTTTGCGCTGCCTTTCTTCATCATCTATGGCGTGCTCTACGGCTCGTCCACGGATTCACGCTGGCATGAATGCGGCCATGGCACGGCGTTCAAGACCCGCTGGATGAATGACGCCATCTACCACATCGCCTGTTTCATGATCATGCGCGAACCCACGGTCTGGCGCTGGAGCCACACGCGCCATCACACCGACACCATCATTGTCGGACGCGACCCGGAAATCGCCGTGATGCGCCCGGTGATGATCCTCAAGGTCATCTCCATGTTCTTTGCCATTCCGCAGACGTGGGGGGCGATCAAGAGCATGTTGCGCCATGCCGCTGGCCGCCTCGGTGCTGAGGAAGCGACGTTCATTCCGGAGATGGAGCGCAGCAAGGTTTACCATGTGGCCCGCATCTGGCTTGCAATCCATCTGGCCGTCATCGCCACCGCGATCTACTCGGGGTCGATCCTTCCGATGCTGTTCGTCGGCCCGCTGCCGACCATGTATGGGGCCTGGGTCCATATCATCACCGGCCTCACCCAGCACGGCGGACTGGCGGAGAACGTGCTTGACCACCGCCTCAACAGCCGCACGGTTAACATGAACCCGGTCATGCGGTTCATCTACTGGAACATGAATTACCACATCGAGCATCACATGTTTCCCATGGTGCCCTACCACGCGCTGCCCGAGCTGCACCGGGACCTGCAGCCCTATTTGCCCCGGCCAAGTTCCAGCATTCTGGCGGCCTACCAGGACATCATTCCAGCCCTGTGGCGTCAGCGCAAGGAGCCGGATTGGCACATCAAGCCTAAATTGCCAGAAGGCGTTGCACCTGTTACAGCAGCGACGGAAT
>JBAVOA010000093.1:0-12571 GCA_049691635.1 Aestuariivirga sp.
GAACTCTATCACGGGGCCTGGAATGGAAATATTGAGCGGGTTTTCCGTGATTTCGCCTATTGAGGTCAGAAAAACCTTGCAAGTTACAGAATTAATTCCTATTTTTCCTGAAGTGTTTGATGTTGAAGGAGATGTGTGATGTTTGAAGGCCCTGGCATATTTGTTCTGATCGTTGTTGCCGTCGTTGTCTTCTATCTCCTCCGCGCCATCCGCATGGTGCCGCAAGGCTATAATTACACCGTCGAACGGTTTGGCCGCTATGTACGAACCCTGGGCCCCGGCCTCGGGTTGATCGTTCCCTTCATCGACCGTGTCGGTGCCAAAATGAACATGATGGAACAGGTCATCCAGGTTCCGAGCCAGGAAGTGATCACCAAGGACAATGCCATGGTGACCGTGGATGGTGTGGCCTTCTACCAGGTCATGGACGCACCCAAAGCCACCTATGAAGTCACCAATCTCGATAATGCAATCATCAACATGGTGATGACCAATATCCGCACCGTCATGGGCTCCATGGAGCTCGACAGCCTTTTGTCCCAGCGCGATGACATCAACCACAAGCTTTTGGGCGTTGTTGACCAGGCAACCGAACCCTGGGGCGTGAAAATGACCCGCATTGAAATCAAGGACATCAACCCGCCACGTGACCTGATTGATTCCATGGGTCGCCAGATGAAAGCCGAGCGCGAAAAACGCGCCTCAATCCTTGAGGCGGAAGGCCTGCGCCAGGCCGCGATTCTCCGGGCGGAAGGCGAAAAGCAATCGGTCGTGCTGCAGGCCGAAGGCCGCCGTGAGGCCGCCTTCAAGGATGCCGAAGCCCGTGAACGTTCAGCGGAAGCGGAAGCGAAAGCCACTGAACTGGTGAGCATCGCCATCGCCAACGGCAATGTCCAGGCGATCAATTATTTTGTGGCCAACAATTACGTGAAAGCCCTCGAGGCCCTGGCCCAATCTCCCAACCAGAAAATCCTGATGATGCCGCTTGATACCACGTCCATTCTGGGTTCGATTGGTGGCATCGCCGAAATTGCCCGTGAGGCCTTTGGCGGAGGTTCAGCCGAAGTTCCCAAACGCAAGGCTGCCTCACCCATTCCCGGTATAACCCAGAAACCATAAGGGTTATCCGCCATGCAAGAACTGTTTCCCCTTGTCGGCAATTGGTTCTGGTGGATCGTCGCCGCAATCCTGCTGTTCATGGAGCTTGTGGCGCCGGGCGTCTTCCTCATGTGGCTCGCCTTTGCCGCAGCCACGGTCGGGGCCATCACCTATTTCGTGACCTTGCCATGGCAGCTTGAAGCTCTCCTCTTTGCCGGCTTTTCCGTGGCCTACGTCTATCTCGTGCGGCCCTGGTATGCGGTAAGCAACCTGCACTCCAGCGATCAGGCCAATCTCAATCAGCGTATTTATGGTTTCGTTGGAAAGTCATATGTGCTCCATGAGCCCATCGTCGAAGGCCAGGGCAAGCTCGACATCGAAGGCACCCGTTGGGACGTGCTGGGGCCAAATCTGCCCAAAGGCACGACCGTGCGGGTGACGGCGGTCGAAGGCATGAGGCTGCGTGTCAGCGAGGCCTAGTCCTCCGTCAACCCGCTGTTAACCATAACGTCGCTATTTTCCCGGCGGTTGAGGAGAGTAATGACGTGACGTCTGGTCTGCGGCTGCTGTCAGTCTGCGTGGTTGCAGGCCTTTCTGGCACGGCTTCCGCAGGCCATGCCGAGACCACTGGTTTGTTCCGCCCTACCATTGCCGGGGATGAGGCACAGATTGATCCGGTGGACGTGCAACCCATCACGCCTTCACTCACAATTGCTCCAGGGGAAGAGCAAGCACCACTCAGAATTGCCCGTCCAATCACCGATCCCTATGCCGCAAGCGGAATAGAAAGGGGGGGAATGACACTCTATCCATCCCTTGAAGTCGGCGCTGTCTATACCAGCAATGTGGCAAGTGCCGCGGCGGGCGCAAAACCGGATACGGGTATTTACCTGAAGCCTTCGTTGCGCTTTGCCAGTGATTGGGTCCGCCATTCCTGGGAGGGCCAGGCCAATGGCGACTTTATTGCCTATCTGGAGGAGCAGGCCCTCGATTCACTCCAGGCCGACGCCAGCAGCAAATTCCGCCTCGATATCCGCCATACGACGCGGGCTGAATTCGCTGCAAGCTATGCATTGGACCAAACCGGCTCGGAAAGCAGCGAGGTGCCTGATACGGCCACCGGCAACCGCACGGACCAGACACTGGCGGCGGATGCGGCTCTCATCCATGATTTCGGTCCCGTCGAAGGCCGCGCAAAGCTTGCCATTGAACGGCAGCTCTATGGCGACGTGGACCTCGCAGGCGGTGGCAAGGAAGACAATTCCGACCGTAATTATTACACCCCATCGCTAGGCCTGCGCCTATCCTATAGTGATCCTCCCGCGGTGAAGCCGTTCGTGGAGTTCACCTACGCGCCTCGTTTTCATGATGAAGAATTTGATCGCAATGGCCTGCGCCGGGATTCGCATGGGATGACCGCAAGCCTCGGCGTAACGCTCGACCGGGATCCCTTCTGGTCGGGCGAGGTGGCGCTTGTCTATGCCTTGCGAAATTATGAGGATGCCACGTTGGCAACCAATGACGCAGTGGGCCTCAACGGCAATCTAACCTGGAGTCCGACGGATTTGACCAGCGTCGTGCTGAACCTGGCCACAACTTTGAATGAAACATCCTCGGCGGCGTCTTCGGGAACAAAGACCTGGTCAGGCCACATCGATGTCAGCCATGAATTGCGCGAGAATGTGAAGTTGCTGGGCGGCCTTGGCCTGGAGTTGGAGCAGGTTTCAGGAGGCACTGACAAGACGCTAACACCAAGCCTCGGCGTCGCATGGCAGCTCAATCCCAATCTGGCCTGGACGGCAGGCTATGACGGCACATGGTTTGAGTCTGCCGATTCCGCCGGCGACTACAACGAACAGCGCCTCACGACCGGGATCATTGTGCGCCGGTAGAAAACTCAATCCTCTTTCCAGGTGACGCGGCCGCCATGATCGGCCACGAGCTTTTGTAGGACTTTGCGAAAGCCTTGTCCCAGGTCATCCCGCTCCAAGCCATAGGCGACATTGGCGGCGAGAAATCCCAGCTTGTCGCCGCAGTCATAGGTGGTGCCTTCATAGGCAAGGCCGTGGAAGGGTTGCCGCGCCATCAGCCGTATCATGGCGTCGGTGATCTGGATCTCGCCGCCTGCACCTGGTGCCTGGTCGGAGATCTCGTCAAATATTTGGGGCTGCAGGATATAACGCCCGGATATGATCAGGTCCGAAGGGGCGTCCTCCCGCCGTGGTTTTTCCACCATCCGGTCAATGGTAAAGCTGTTGCCGCGCCACGCTTTGGCACCCACCACACCATAGCGATGCACCTGGTCGAGGCCCACTTTCTCAACCGCGATGACATTGCCACCGCCTCGCTCGTTGTAGGTAGCGATCATCTGGCTCAGGCAACCGGGCTTCGCATGCATTACCATGTCCGGCAAAAGTACAGCGAAGGGCTCATCGCCCACCATGTTGCGCGCGCACCAGATGGCGTGGCCCAGTCCCAGGGGCTCCTGCTGGCGGGTGAAACTGGTTTGCCCAGCCGCAGGCAGGTTCTGTTCGAGGATGTCCAGCTCGACCGATTTGCCGCGCTTGCGAAGCGTTGATTCAAGCTCATACTGCTTGTCGAAATGATCTTCGATCACACCCTTGTTGCGGCCGGTGATAAAGATGAAATGCTCAATGCCGGCTTCCCGGGCTTCGTCAAAGGCAATTTGGATGAGGGGCCGGTCAACGATGGTGAGCATTTCCTTGGGCATGGCTTTGGTTGCCGGCAGGAACCGCGTACCCAGACCAGCGACGGGGAAGATGGCCTTCTTGATCGGGCGTTGCATGTTAACTCACTCTTAACCAAAACGATGAACGGGACGCACGTTACAGTACAGTTTTCGTAAAATTCAATCTAGCATAGGCTGTGACAAGTTAAGGGATATTTGATCGTGACAGTTTTGGTGACCGGCGGGGCAGGCTACATCGGCAGCCATATGGTTCTGGCCCTTGCGGATGCAGGCGAAGATACCGTGGTGGTCGATAATCTTTCCACCGGCTTCTGGTGGGCCGTGGCTCCCCAGGCCAAATTGCGTGAAGGCGATATAGGTGATGCGGAATTCCTCACCCGTCTGATGGCGGAACACAAGTTTGATGCCGTCGTGCATTTTGCCGGATCGATCATTGTACCCGACTCGGTGAGTGATCCCCTCGGCTACTATCTCAACAACACGGTGAAATCGCGGACCCTTCTGGACTGCGCCGTGAAGGCTGGCATTCCCCGTTTCATTTTTTCCTCGACCGCTGCGGTCTATGGCAATCCCCTGGCCCAGCCCGTATTTGAAACCGCAGCGCCTGCGCCAATCTCGCCCTATGGCACCTCAAAGCTCATGACCGAATGGATGTTGCGCGACACCCATGCCGCCCATCCCCTGGACTATGTGGCCCTGCGCTATTTCAATGTGGCGGGAGCTGACCACCGCGGCCGGTCCGGCCAGTCAACGCCCCGCGCCACCCACCTGATCAAGGTGGCCTGCCAAACCGCCCTTGGCCAGCGCCCATCCATGGATATTTTCGGAACTGATTATGATACCCCCGACGGTACCTGCCTGCGGGACTACATTCATGTGAGTGACCTGATCTCGGCTCACGTGGATGCCTTGTCCCATTTGCGAAAGGGAGGCGAAAGCGGTGTCTTCAACTGCGGCTATGGCAAGGGTTATTCGGTGCTTGATGTGATCCGTGCCGTCGAAAAGGCCCATGGCGGACCCGTCAAGGCCAATAGGGTGGCGCGCCGGGCCGGTGACCCTGCCGCCATCATTGCCGGCGCTGACCGGGTGAAGGCGGTTCTGGGCTGGACGCCCAGATACAATGACCTTGACGCCATCGTCACCTCGGCATTGGCCTGGGAAAATCATCTCCTGCGTCGCAACGCAGCCTGATTCACGCCGCATTTGGCAGCTTTCCTCTGCACCTGCTAAACCTTCGGACTGGCGGCGAATCGCCAGTTTGGATCAGGGACGGTTCACATGCTGAAAAGATTTCTCGCGACGTTGCTTATTGTTGCGCCACTGTTCACCTCGGTGGCTCACGCTGACGCAAAATTTGAGAGCTTTATCCAATCGCTCTGGCCCCGCGTGAAATCGGCCGGCATTTCCCGCGCACTCTTTGACGCGGCTTTTGCCGGCGTTACCGATCCAGATCCTGCCGTGTTGAAACTGGCTGAAACCCAGCCGGAATTCACCTCGACCACCTCTGCCTATCTCGCCAAGGCCGTGACGCCGATCCGCATTGATACGGGCCAGCAGGTGAAAGCCAGCGAGACTCCCCTGCTCTCGGCCATCGAAAAGAAATACGGCGTTGACCGGCATATCCTGTTGGGTATTTGGGGCATGGAGTCGAATTTCGGCAAGGACAAGGGTTCGATGAGCGTCATGCGTTCTCTCGCCACGCTCCTCTATGCGGGCAGGAAGAAGCAATACGCCAGCGAGCAACTCATCGCCGCCTTCAAGATTTTAAAAGGTGGTGCACGGGCGCCAGATAATTTTACCGGCTCTTGGGCCGCCGCCATGGGACACACCCAGTTCATTCCTTCCTCCTATCTGGCCTATGCCGTCGATTGGACCGGTGACGGCAAGAAAGATATCTGGGGCTCGAAGGAAGATGCTCTCGCGTCGACGGCAAACTATTTGGCCAAGGCTGGCTGGAGGGCCGACAGGCCCTGGGGCTGGGAAGTCTCGCTACCGGACAAATTCAACAAGGCCCTGATCGGGCGCAGCAAATGGCGCCCCGTGTCCGAATGGGTGAAGCTTGGCGTGGCGCCGGCTACGGGGGGCAAGTTCAGCGCCCCCCAAGCCGATGCTTTCGTGATGATCCCCCAGGGCATTGATGGCCCTGCTTTTCTGGTGACCCGGAATTTCCTGGCTATCATGGATTACAATTTCTCCCACTCCTACGCCCTTGCAGTGGGTCATCTGGCCGACCGCATACGTGGCTCCGGACCCTTTGTCGGCACCTGGCCCGATGTTGATTTTGATTTGAGCTTCGCCCAGCGCGTGGAGCTTCAAAAACGCCTGTCGCGACTGGGTTTTGAAACCGGGGGCAGCGATGGCCGCTTTGGCGCCAGAACCTATGAAGCCATCATTGCCTACCAGAAAAGTATTGGTCTGCCGCTTGATGGCAAGCCCAGCGCCAAGCTGCTTGAGCGCCTGCAGAGCGCGGGCTAGACTGGCAGCATGTTGTCACGCCTCGCCATCGCATCTCTCGGACTGTTTTTGAGCAGTGCACTGGTGCAGGCCCAGTCAACCAAAACCCCGCCCCTCATGGGGTCGCAATCAAGTGAAGAAGTGGTCCAGCAACCGGTGGATGACACCTACCGGATTCTCGTCATCGGCGACACATTGGCGGGAGGCCTTGGCGCTGGCCTCAGCCGTATGGCCGAACCTGAACCCAGGTTTGAGATCGTCAACCGTTTTCAGGAAGTGTCAGGACTTGCCCGCCCGGAAGTCTACGACTGGGTTGCGAGCCTGTCCAAAATCATGGAAGGCAAGGAATTTGACGCGGTTGTTGTGCTCCTGGGCGCAAATGACCGCCAACCGATTCGTGAAGGTGATTTCCGCTTTGCCTTTAATACAACGGAATGGATAGCAGCCTATGAGGCGATGATTGACGAGCTTATGGATGTGCTTAATGGCGCGGGCGTCAAGGTTTTCTGGGTCGGAATTCCGCCCATGGGGGACGCGAAATATGATGCCGACATGCAAATTCTGGCGGCCCTGCAAAAGCAGGAGGCGCAGGGCAAGGGTGCGGTCTATGTAGATTTGCGCGCGGCCTTTCTCACTCCGGAGGGTGCCTATACCGACAAGGGTCCGGATGACACCGGTGAGATCAGGAAGCTTCGCTCCCGGGATGGCGTCACCTTTTTCAAGCAGGGCAACAATCGCTTCGCCCAGCTCCTGCTTGCGGAAATCAAAAAGGTCATTGGCGCAGGCCAGCCCGAAACGGCACCTGCAGTCTCGCCTGTAATTGTTGCGCCAGGGCCTTCCGCTGCCGTTATTCCCATGTTCGGCCAGGACAGCGGGAACGGAAGTTTTGAGGCCTTCCAGCCTGATGGTAAACTGATCTCCGAATTGTCAAAGGTCGTCGCCGGAAACATCGTCGTGCCGGCCATTTCACGCTCCGATATCATGCCCGGAAGCGAGGCGGAAAAACTGTTTATCCTGGGCCAGGCGCAAGCCGCGCCCGCCGGCCGTTTTGACGATTTCAGCTACTCCAAGCCCGTTCAATAACTAACGCGGCAGCGTTGTCTCGCCTATCAGGAATTCATCCACGGCGCGGGCCGCCTGGCGGCCCTCGCGAATGGCCCATACCACAAGTGATTGTCCGCGCCGCATGTCGCCCGCTGAAAAGACCTTTGGAATGCTGGATTTGTAGTTCAGCATGTTGGCTTCCACATTTCCCCGGCTATCCAGCTTGACGCCAAGCTGGGCAAGCATGCCCTCCTGTACCGGGCCAAGGAAACCCATGGCCAGAAGAACAAGATCGGCCTTGAGTTCGAATCCGGTGCCGGCAACAGGCTGCATCTTTCCATCAACGCGGACACAATGCAGCTTCTTTACTTCACCATTCTCACCAGAGAAGGATTTTGTCACAACAGAGAAATCCCGGTCAGCCCCTTCCTGCTGGCTCGATGACGTGCGGAATTTCAACGGCCAATCGGGCCAGACCAGCGGCTTGTTTTCCTTCTCAGGCGGCCGCGGCATGATTTCAAGCTGCGTCACCGACAGTGCACCCTGGCGCAAGGAGGTGCCGATGCAGTCGGAACCCGTATCGCCGCCGCCGATGACAATCACATGCTTGCCGCCGGCAAGGATGGGCTTGTTGTCGAGGGGTGACTCCTTTGACACCCGGCGGTTCTGCTGCGGCAGGAAATCCATGGCGGGATGGATGCCTGCAAGTTCGCGGCCGGGAATCGGCAGATCGCGCGGCTTTTCCGCCCCGCCCGTCATCAGGACAGCGTCAAAACTGTCGACGAGTTGCTGGGCATCCTGGGTGACGCCGATATGGGCGCCATAGTGGAAGGCGACACCTTCCGCTTCCATCTGCACAACGCGCCGGTCGATGTGGTGCTTCTCCATCTTGAAGTCAGGAATGCCATAGCGCATCAGCCCGCCAACCTTGCGGTTTTTCTCGAAAAGATGAACACTATGCCCGGCCCGCGCCAGTTGCTGGGCGGCAGCAAGACCAGACGGGCCACCACCGATAACGGCCACTTTCTTCCCGGTTTTTTCAGCCGCGATTTCCGGCTTCAGCCAACCCTCGCTCCAGGCCCGGTCCACGATGGCACATTCAATTGATTTGATGGTCACCGGATTGTCGTCAATGTTCAAAGTGCATGAAGCTTCGCAAGGAGCGGGACAGATGCGACCGGTGAACTCGGGGAAATTGTTGGTGGAATGCAGATTGCGCGACGCCTCTTCCCACCGGTTGTTGTAAACCAGATCGTTCCAATCCGGAATCTGGTTGTTCACCGGGCAGCCATTGTGACAATAAGGGATGCCGCAATCCATGCAGCGCGCCGCCTGGTTGCGCGTGCCTTCTTCCGACAAGGGAATGATGAATTCATTATAGTGGCGCACCCGGTCTGCCGCAGGCGCATACTTGCGGTCCTGCCGGTCGATCTCAAGAAAGCCCGTAACCTTTCCCATTATGCGCTCCTCTTGACACCGATGGTCATGCCATCGCTGGTTTCCTGTGCCTTCTCCAGTTCGGCAAGGGCACGGGCATATTCGACCGGCATGATCTTCACAAACTTCGGCAGGTAGTGCGCCCAGTTGTCGATGATGGACTTGGCCCGTGACGAATTTGTGTAGTTGTAATGACGCGAGAGAAGTTCCCAGATGCGTTCGCCATCATGTTTGTCCATGGCGGCTGTGACATCTACCAGACCATGATGCTCCAGATCCCCGCCATGATGATGCAGGCGTTCAATCGTTGCGTCCTCGGAAGGTATGGGTGCCAGATCAACCATGGCCAGATTGCAGCGCTGGGCAAAGTCGCCGGCCTCGTCAAGGACATAGGCAACGCCGCCCGACATGCCGGCGGCAAAGTTCCGCCCCGTGTCGCCGATAACCAGCACGCAGCCGCCGGTCATGTATTCGCAACCATGGTCGCCAACCCCTTCAACAACGGCGACCGCGCCTGAATTGCGCACCGCGAAGCGTTCGCCGGCCACGCCGCGCAAATA
This sequence comes from Aestuariivirga sp., assembly GCA_049691635.1. Taxonomy (GTDB): domain Bacteria; phylum Pseudomonadota; class Alphaproteobacteria; order Rhizobiales; family Aestuariivirgaceae; genus Aestuariivirga. The sequence continues at coordinate 9,304 of JBAVOA010000093.1, forward strand.
GCATTCGCCGCTGATGGCGCCGTAAAGCACCGTATTGCCGACAATGATTGACTTCTCCGGAACAAAACCGATCTTGTCCTGTGGTTTCACAATGAGCTTGCCGCCCGACAGTCCCTTGCCCACATAGTCATTGGCTTCGCCCGTAAGTTCGAGGGTGACACCATGCGCCGCCCAGGCCCCGAAACTCTGGCCCGCCACACCATTGAGTTTCACCACGATTGTATCTTCCGGCAAACCCGCATGGCCATAACGCTTGGCCACTTCGCCCGAGAGCATGGCGCCTGCCGTGCGGTCCGCATTCCGGATCTTCGAGATGATTTCAACAGCTATGCCTTTTTCAAGCGCAGGCATGGCCTGTTCAATCAATTTGCGATCAAGAATATGTTCGATGCCATGGTTCTGTGCCGAGACTTTCTTGGTGGCGATCGGCCCCTGGACATCGGCCTTGGCAAACACCTTCGAGAAATCGAGCCCCTTTGCTTTCCAGTGGCTGATCGCCTCCTTCTGGTTCAGCCATTCCGTGGCCCCGATCAAATCACTGAAAGTCCTCATCCCCATGGCCGCCATCAGCTCGCGCAGTTCTTCAGCTACGAAGAAGAAGTAATTGATCACATGTTCCGGCTGGCCCTTGAAACGCTTGCGCAGTTCCGGATCCTGGGTGGCAACACCGACGGGACAGGTATTCAGATGACACTTGCGCATCATGATGCAGCCCGCGGCGATCAGCGGCGCCGTGGCAAAACCGATTTCATCGGCACCGAGCAAAGCCGCAATCAGAACATCACGTCCCGTGCGGATGCCACCATCGGCCTGCACCGCAATGCGGCCACGAAGGTCATTGGCAACCAGGGTCTGCTGGGTTTCAGCGAGGCCGATTTCCCAGGGCGATCCCGCATGCTTGATGGAGGTCAGAGGTGATGCCCCAGTGCCACCCTCGTAGCCCGATATCGTCACATGGTCCGCATGGGCCTTGGAAACACCCGCAGCCACTGTGCCCACGCCCACTTCGGAAACGAGCTTTACCGAGACGAGTCCCGAGGGGTTGACGTTCTTCAGATCGAATATCAACTGGGCCAGATCTTCGATGGAATAGATATCATGGTGCGGCGGTGGCGAGATAAGTCCAACGCCGGGTGTCGAATGGCGCACCCTTGCAATAACACTGTCCACCTTATGGCCGGGCAATTGTCCGCCCTCGCCTGGCTTGGCACCCTGCGCCATCTTGATTTGCATCATGTCGGAATTGACCAGGTATTCCGCCGTCACGCCAAAGCGCCCTGAAGCCACCTGCTTGATGGCCGAACGCATGGAATCGCCGTTGGGCAGTGGCACAAACCGGTCCGATTCTTCGCCGCCTTCACCTGTGTTGGATTTTCCGCCAATCCGGTTCATGGCGATGGCCAGTGTCGTATGCGCCTCGCGGCTGATCGAGCCAAAGGACATGGCTCCCGTAGAGAAACGCTTAACGATTGCCTTCGCCGGTTCAACCTCTTCGATATCGATAGGCTTGCGGCCCATGTCTTCCGCCGTCTTGATCCTGAACAGGCCGCGCATGGTCTTCAGCCGCTCGGATTGCTCATTGATATGGCGGGCAAAGGCCCGGTACTTGTCAACCGAATTGCCTCGTACCGCATGTTGCAGGTTCGAAACGGTTTCCGCCGTCCACACATGGGCCTCGCCCCGGATCCGCATGGCGTAATCGCCGCCCACATCAAGTGAGGTTTTCAGAACCGGGTTGACGCCAAAAGCATCCTCGTGCCGGCGGAACGTTTCTTCGGCGATTTCTGCAAGACCCACGCCTTCGATTTGTGTTGCCGTTCCGGTGAAATACTTATCCACGAAATCCGTGGAAAGCCCGATAGCATCGAAAATCTGTGCCCCGCAGTAGGACTGATAAGTCGAAATCCCCATCTTGGACATGACCTTGAGAATGCCCTTGTCCACAGCCTTGATGTAACGCTTTACGGCGTCGTAGGGAGTAACATCCTCCTCAAGTTCGGAAACCATCCCTTCCAGCGTTTCAAAGGCAAGGTAAGGATTGATGGCTTCCGCGCCATAGCCCGCCAGCGTGCAGAACTGGTGCACTTCGCGCGGTTCACCTGATTCAACCACCAAGCCTACAGAGGTACGAAGCCCCTTGCGGATGAGATAGTGGTGGGTGGCGGAAGTTGCCAGGAGAGCAGGCAGCGGCACCCGTTCGGCCGAAACCGCACGGTCCGAGAGAATGACAATGTTATAGCCGTCCTTCACCGCACGCTCGGCAAGCCCGCACACGCTGTCGAGCGCCGCCTCCATGTATTCGGGACCGTTGGCCACATCATAGGTAATGTCCATGGTAGCCGTGCGGAACGGGTTCTCGCGCACGGCACCTATAGTGCGGATGCGTTCCAGCTCCTCATTCGTGAGAATGGGCTGCGGGACTTCGAGGCGCATATGCTTGGACGTGCCCTCGAGGTCGAGAAGATTTGGCCTCGGACCAATGAAGGAAACCAGCGACATGACCAGTTCTTCGCGAATAGGATCGATCGGCGGATTGGTGACTTGCGCGAAGTTCTGCTTGAAATAGGTATCGAGCATCTTGGCCCGGTCCGAGAGAACCGAAATGGGCGCATCATTGCCCATGGAACCCACGGCCTCCTGTCCCGTCTGCGCCATGGGGGCCATCAGAATTTTCAGATCTTCCTGGGAATAGCCAAAGGCCTGCTGGCGGTCGAGCAGGGGCACCATGATCTTCGGCCGCTTGGTCTTGGCTTTTGGCAAATCACGCAATACAACCTGTGTACGCTTCAGCCACTCTTTGTAAGGATGGGCGGTCGAAAGTGTCTTCTTCAATTCCTCATCGGAAATAATACGCTTCTGTTCGAGATCGATGAGCAGCATCTTGCCGGGTTGCAACCGCCACTTGTGGGTGATGCGCTCTTCGGCAAATTGCAGGCAGCCCATTTCAGAGGCGAGCAGCACAAAACCGTCATCCGTCGTGAGATAGCGGGCAGGCCTGAGGCCGTTGCGATCAAGCGTGGCGCCAATCAGTTTGCCATCGGTGAAGGTCATGGCCGCAGGCCCGTCCCACGGTTCCATCAGCGCCGCATGATGCTCATAAAAGGCCCGGCGGTCTTCATCCATCAGGGGATTGCCGGCCCAGGCTTCCGGAATGAGCATCATCATGGCGTGCGGCAGCGAATAGCCGCCCATGGTGAGAAATTCGAGCGCGTTGTCAAAACACGCCGTGTCCGATTGCCCTTCATAGGAAATGGGCCAGAGCTTCGAC